>JAQGLP010000109.1 GCA_028292835.1 Variovorax sp. | reverse complement strand
CGGTGGCGGTGGCGGGGGCGGTGGCGTCGGCGTCGGCGCAGCCGGAGCCGCCGGGCTTGCGGTTGGAGCGGAGGGGGTCCCCGAAGGGGGGGAGGTATCTACCGAAGGTGAAGATGGAGAAGAAGATGAAGAAGAAGGGGGGGGTTTCGGCGCTTGGGTAAGGGGGGTTTTTTTACCCCCCTTGTCTTGCGCAGGACGGCCCCCTTTCGCGCCATGTTCAGCACCCTTCGCGCCGTGTTCCGCGCCCTCTTTTCCCCCGTTGGCGCGCGCGTTGCGGATACGCTCGTCACGCACCATGCGACGGGAGAAATACGCGCCAGTCTCGGGATCGATGGAGGGGACGCCGTTCTCCACCAGTTCATCGAGCAGCGCCTTGCAGCGTCCCGGCGTGATCTTGCACAGGTTGGCCAGCTGCCCGGGCGTCATGGGCTTGCCGTTGGGCATCGTGAGGTGCCCATAGGGCTCGCCAGAGTGCATCAGGCAGTTCATTTCGTGCCACAGGCCGCGTGCTGGCTGTGAGCAGGACTGCAGGGCGACGTCGTTGAACCAGTCGCCCCAGTAATACTGAGACGCCGGCCTCTTGATCTTTTCGGCCTTGCCGTCTTGCTGCTGGTCAGCCATGGGCCTCGTCCAGATCCATGCCGCGCTGGCGCGCCACGTGCCCGCGGTCACCAGCGATGCGGCGATCGCCCATGGCGGCATACGAAGGGCTCAATTCGCAGAGCACCGCGTCGCAGCCCAGCCGGTCGGAAACAAGCCCGGTGGTGCCGGATCCACCGAAGCAGTCCAGCACGCGGCAAGGCACTGGCGGTGCAGCCTCGCACAGGCAGCCCTGCTCCCAGCCGAGCGTTTCGACGCTCTTTTCCAGCCGCTGCTTGAAGCCCGCGGTTATCTCGCGGTTCTCGGTTGACCTGGCGCCGTTGGTGGTCCGGTTGCCTGGGTTGCTATAGCTGACGGCCGTGAGCCGACTCCATGGCGCTCCGCAGGCCGGGCAGCACCCCTTTGCGCTGGTGCCGGCCAGGATGCAGGGCTCTATCAGCTTCGTGGGAAAGGTCGCGAAGTGCGCATCCTTGTAGCCCTCCGTTGCCACCGTCCAGACGCTGCGCTTGTTGCGGTCCTCCAGCACGTGCGCGGTAGCGGCCTGGAAACTCTCGTTGGCCTTGATGCCGCTGTCCGCTGGCGCTGCCTTCGGGTTGTGCAGGAGCTTCGCCGGGCGAGTTGCGTCGGCCTGTGCGTGTTCAATGGTGCTGTGGCTGCCGCCCCGTGTTGCCCAGCCCGCCACCGGCTTGCGCATGTGCTCGAAGCTCTTGGAGATCGTCTGTTGCCGTTGGCCAGGGACCAGCTGGGCGCGCTCGTCATGCTTGTGGGTGTCCGAGCGTCCGCGCGCATACCTCGCATGCGTGTCCTCGCTGGCCGGCTCCTTGATGGCGTTGGCGTCGTAGAAGTACCGCTCGCTCTTGGCCAGCAGGAAGACGTATTCGTGAGCCTTCGTCGGCCGGTCCTTCGTGCTCTCCGGCATCGGGTTGGGCTTGTGCCAGATGACGTCGGAGCGCAGCCACCAGCCATCGGCCTGCAAGGCAAGCGCCAGGCGCCACGGCTGGCCGACAAGATCCTTGGCCTTGAGGCCGGCCACGCAGACGTCGCTGCGCGGCACCGGCTGGGCATCGCGCCGGCGGCTGGCGGTCAGCTTCTGCTTGGCGGCGCGTGAGTGCGTGGTCTGCGGCCCGGCCAGCGATTCGCTCGGTTCCCCCACATAGCCAGCACCGCGGCGAGATCCCGCGTAGCTGTCGCCCATGTTGACCCACAGGGTTCCGTCGTCGCGGAGCACGCGGCGCACCTCGCGGAACACCAGCACCATGTGGCCGATGAAGGCCTCCAGCGTGGGCTCCAAGCCGAGCGAGCAGGTCATGGCTGGGACATCGACACAGGCCGGCAACCCGGCCAGCGGCGCGTAGGCGATCGCCGGCCACTCCAGCGGCTCGGTGCCGTAGTCGCGCAGGCCCCAGTAGGGCGGCGAGGTCACGCACGTGTGAAACGTGCGCTCCGCCAGCCGCGCCAGGGTTGTGCGGCAATCGCCCACTAGGATTTGTACGGCCACGTTCAGCCCTGGTGCTCGTCCAGCTCGCGCTGACGCTCAAGGTAGGCACGCTCGTACGTGCACGCCTGTGTGGTGCCAGCTTCGAAGTGGTGCCCCATCGGCTCTTGACGCTCGGCCTGCGCACGCGCCATCGCCACCACGTCGTCGTGTGTGATGCCACGAATGGCCTGGTCCGCGATCACCTCCGCGACCCTCCGGCGGCATCCGACGGCTGCGGATTGCGGCGCGTCACAGCGGCGACGACACTGGCTTCGTGCAGTACCTTGTCCGTCCAGCTCCGCAGGATCTCCACCACCAGCGCGTTTCGGGATGGGTAGTTCCGGGCCATCGAGACGGCGTCCAGCACATCCACGATTTCCCGCGGGCATTCGCCGCGCAATTCAGCGGTGTCGCTGCCGCGCGCGAAGCTCGCGCGGTCGTCGTTGGTTCCATCAGCTGCTGCCACGTTCGTTCTCCTGCCGGGGCCGTTGTTTTGTCTTTGGGGAAAAAAAACCGCCGGGACTCAGCCCGGCGGCACAGAACCCGCGCCCACGGAGGAGGAATCGCCGCGGCTGTCGTCGGCGGCGGGCGCGGAGGGAGACTCGACCGGGTGCACTTCCAGCCAGTCGCGCAACTTGCGCAACGTGTCGACCCCGGCGTTGGGGATGTGCCCGTTCGCGAACTTGGAGATCCACGAATAGCTCACCGTGTCGGACTCTTCGGCGATGCGCTTCCAGTCGCCTTTGCGTGCGATCAGAAGAGCCAGGACTTGCGCGTCAAGGTCCGACTTCTGCGCGCCTGGAATGGAGTGGGGGGCAAGTGACATTGGCGCCCACGATAGCAAAGTTTTGCGCTAGCGGCAACATTATTGCGAGCACCCCTTTGCTAATGCCGGCGGACACACTGCGTCGCATGGCAAAACTGCCCATCAATGAGGTGCTGGCCACCAACCTGGCCTACTTCATGCGCAGAAAGCGTTACACGCAGGCATCCCTGGCCAAGAAGGTCGGGCTCGCGCAGCGCACCATCGGCAACTACTTGAAGCCATCCCTGCGTGCAACCGAAAGCATCAGCGGCAAGGCCCCTTCGGCGAAGCTGACGGAGGTCGATAAGATCGCGGAGGGGCTGGGCGTGGAGACGTGGGAGTTGCTCCGCCCGATCACGCCGAGCGAGCGCGAGCTGTATCGCCAGTTCGAGCAGTCATTCGATCGCCTGCGACAGCTTGCAAAGGATCTGCCGCGTGAAGACGAGCAGGAACGTGACGGGGAGGCGGAACCCATGACAACACCCCAGCCCTACCATGGATGAAATCTCACCCGCGGCCGTGCTCGGGTTCTTGCTTGTGGCCGGCGTCGCGCTGGACGTGATCCTGCGGCCGCTGCCCATCCTGGCACCCAAGCTGGTGCGCCAGCGCCGGCACCTCTTCTGGGCCGGCCTGGTGGCGCTCTACAGCGCCATCCTGCTGCTGGCTTAGGGGGGCGTCTCCGTCCGGTCAGGCACGCCGCGCCTGACGAACACCTGGTAGAGCATCCACAGGCGGGCGCGCAGCACCGGCTCGAGCAGGGCGAACTGCTGCGCCACGCCCTCGCTTGCTGAGGTCGCATCCGGCGAACCGAACAGGATCGTCTCGGAGCTGCAGCCGCACGCAGCGCACCACAGCTTCAAGTGGTCGGCGCTGAGCTTCCCCCCGTTCTCCAGCACCCCCACCAGCTGGCGCGAACACCCCAGGATCGAAGCCATATCCTTTTGCGTCAGGCCTGCTGCATTTCGGGCGGCACGCAGCCGCCCCCCTCGTTCGAAGCGACTGTCTGGCATGGCTTTCTTTGGCTGTGGCTAGTCACTGTGGTGCGTCCCTGCCCGATTTATACGCAACATCCAGCTGAACCGAGCCTGTCTGCCGTGACAGAACAGGGAATGCTAGGCATTTCCCCCATTGATCCCAACGAGCCATGACAACCGCTTTGCGCCCTGCATCGCAAAACTTTGCTTGACACCTCCGGTGTTATGAGTAAAGTCTTGCTATCCCCAAAGGAGCAAGGCGATGAACCGAAACGCACGGCGCCAAGCGTACGAGCGCAAGCGCACCCCCGAGGCCATCGAGCCACTGACCGAGGCTGACCGCAACCTGGCGCGCGAGTGGAGCGGCCCGGAGCGAACGGACCTCGAGCTGGCGCCATGGGCCAGCGACACCAAGCAGGCCGACCTGCAGCGCGCGGTCGATCAGCGCAGGGAATACCGGTGAGCGCGCTGAACGACCGCACGCGCCGGATCATCCGCGCCGACGGCACGGTCGAAGTGCTGGACAAGCCGATGACGCTGGTGAAGTTCTGCAAGGCGATCGGTGCGGACTGCCTGGCCACGGTGAACCTGCGCCACCTGGGCGAGCCGCTCATGGTGATGGTCCTGGACGACCTGGGGCACCCCAAGGCCCTGCCGGTCAACCAACTGGCCACCCAGCTGTATCACGCCAACTGCACGCGAGGGACCACGAACACGATCCGCGGCGACGTGGCCATCGTGCGCGATGGCGACTTCGGAGGGTTCGCGTGATGGCGCAGTACACCCGCGAAGACGCCCCATACGACGTGCTGGAGGAAATGCACGAACAGCGCCGCCGCAATGCGCGCCTGAACCATTGGTGCTCCACGTGCCACGGACATACCGGCCCGGGCTCCCCCTGCGCGCCGGACGAACCCGAAGAAGACGAGCCCGAAGAGGAAACGGACGTCTGCGGCGGCTGCAACCCCGAACCCACCCTGAGTGAACTCGAAACCGGCAGGTGCGACTCCTGCGGAAAGGATCTGTTGTGACCGGAATCCCGCTGCTCGATCTCGCGGGCGCGCTGAACGCCATGGAGCGCGCGTTGGACGACGACCGCGCCCACCGCGTGACGCTGCCCAAGGACACCTACTTCGCCCTCTCGCGTGCGCACGGCGCGCTGGAGACGCGCATCAAGCAACTGGGCATCGAAGTGCCCGTGGAAAACAAGGAGGTATCCCGTGGCTGATGCTCTGACCGCCCGCCTTTGCGACGAGTGCGAAACCGTCGCCCACTGCTCCAAGTACGGCTGCATTCCTATGCACCCGGCCGATGCTCCGCGCCAGGCAGCGAACTGTTCGGCCTGCACGTCCCTGTGCGAAGGGCAGTGCCCCACGCCGCAAGCCTGCGAGGTTCCGGCGGGCGAACTGCCGCGCCGGCCCAAGACGTTCCGCCCGGACTACGGCATCGAGGGCCCCGCGCGGCGCGGCCGCCACTTCGGCGCCGTGACTCGCAACAACTGGCGGCTCGGGCGCGCCATCGGCGCGGCCCTGGCGATCGCTGGGGCCGCCTACATTGCCGGCGCCGTCGGGCGCCTCCACAACCTGTTCTGAAAGAAACCATGACCACGAATCCCCAGCCCGCAGCCGGTAATGGCGGCGCTGCACAGCCGAACCGGTATGAGCAGCTGAAGGGCCAGCTCGAACGCAGCAAACAGGGCTTCCTGCCGCTGCTTGGCGGATCCCGCCAGAACGTCGAGAAGTTCGTCAGCGTCGTGCTGCAGGCCGCGATGGACAACCCGGAACTGCTGGAGGCCGATCGCCGCAGCTTCATCGCTGGCTGCATGAAGGCGGCGAAGGATGGGCTGATGCCAGACGGCCGCGAGGCGTTCCTGAACGTCTACAGCACGAAGGTGAAGGACCGCGCCACCGGCCGGGAACACTGGATCAAGCTGGTGTCATACCAGCCCATGGTGGGCGGCCTGGTCAAGGCGCTGTACGAGCACCCCGACGTCGACATGGTGGACGCCGCGGCCGTCTTCCGGAACGACCACTTCAAGTTCGTGCGTGGCGACAACCCGCGGCTGGAGCACGAGCCGACCATGGAGGACGACGCCGGCCCGGTGATCGCCGCGTACATGGTCGTGAAGTTGAAGAACGGCCAGATCAAGCGGGAAGTCATGCCTCGGCGTGACATTGAAAAGGTGCGCGCGGCAAGCAAAGCCGGCGAGTCGGCGAGCGGCCCCTGGAAGAAGTGGTACGACCAGCAGGCCATCAAATCGGTCATCAAGCGGGGGGCCAAGCAGCTGCCGCGGCACGATCACTTCAACAAGATCGAACAGTCGGACAACGAGGCGCTGGGCTTTTCCGGCACGCCTAGCAGTGTGGCCGACGTCGCGGCGCGCAACGCTGTCCCGGCGCTCGAACATGCGCCGATCGACTACATCGAGCCGGTGATGGATGGCGGCGACTACGTCGAAGCAGGCGGAAGCCAGCAGCACGCTGGGGAACAGCAGCAGCAGCAACAGCACGCCGACGAGGACGAGCGGCCCGCCAAACCCGCCCTCACCTCCGATGCCCTCAAGGCGAAGGAGCCGCAGCTGCGCAACGCGATTGCCAGCGGCGCGAAGGTGAACGACCTCATCACCGCGCTGGAAACGCGCAACTCCGTGTCCCTCGAACAGAAAACCGAAATCGCCAGCTGGGCGCAACCCACCGAAGGAGCCTCCAATTGAAAACGCTACTCACCGTCAAGGCCCAGGCCGTCCAGCACACGCTCCAGCAAGGCTCGCGCGCCTGGCATCAGCACCGGTTCGGGTGCAACAACGCCAGCGACGCCGCGGCCATGATGGGCGACGACCCGCACCGTTCGCGCAACGATCTGCTGCACTCGATGTACGTCGGGTTCTCTCCAGACGTGAGTTCCTTCAAGCAGGGCATCTACGACAAGGGGCACCTGTTCGAGGAGCACGGCCGCACGCTGGCAGAGGCCCTGATGGGCGAAGACCTGTACCCGCTGGTGCTCTCGCGCGACTGGAGCCAGCATGGCATCCGCCGGCCGATCAGCGCCTCGCTGGACGGCTCCACCATCGCCCGTAAGCGCAACTGGGAACACAAGCAGCTGAACGCCGAACTGGCGGCGGCACTGCCCTACCCCGGCGAAGCCGGCGCCCACCTGAACAACGCCGCCGACCTGCCGGCACGGTACCTGGAGCAGATGGAACAGCAGTTCATGGCCAACGGCGAGGCCGAGGAGTGCCTGTTCACGGCGAGCGCTTGGAACCCGGACGGCACTCTCAAGGATGCCAGGCACTGCTGGTACAAGCCGGATCCCGAACTGCGCGCAAGGCTGGTTGCGGGTTGGATCCAGTGGGAGCACGACTATGCAGCGTACACCCCGGTGGAGGTCATCGAAAAGCCAGCGGCCGTGGGGCGCCGGCCCGACCAGCTCCCGGCCATCTTCGCGCAGGCGACGGGCCAGCTGGTGCTGGAGTCGAACATCAAGGAGTGGGAAGAGGCGGCGCTGGCGTTCATCAAGAGCGTGCGCGAGCACAAGCTGGAAACCGACCAGGACTTCGAGGACGCCGACGCGGCCGCCAAGTGGTGCGAGACCAGCAAGCTCGCGCTGCAGGGCGTGCGCGCGCAGCTCATGTCCGCCACGGGCGACGTCAACACCGCTGTGGGCACCTTGGAGCGCATCGAGCAGGAGCTCGACAAGACCCGCATCGCGTTCACCAACGCGATCAAGGCCCGCAAGGAGACTCGGAAGACCGAGTTGATCGAGCTCGCGAAGGGCAAGGCCGTGGAGTGGGTCCGCGGAATCGAGCAGAAGCTGGTGGCGATGCTGGACCAACCGCCCGCGCAACCGCTGATGCCGGAGCTGTCGCACGCGAGGATCGAAGCGAACTGGGGCAAGTGCGTCTTCAACAAAAAGAGCTTCAAGAACATGCAGGACGCGCTGGACCAGGAGCTGGCGCGGGTGAAGATCGCCAGCAGCGCCCTGGGCGACTTGTTCGCGGCCAACATCAACGTGATCAAGGTCGACGCGAAGGAGCACAAGGCGCTGTTCGCCGACTGGCGCACCCTCATCTGGAAGGACACCGAGGATCTGCGCAACACGGTGCGCCTGCGCGTTGCGGACCACAAGGCCGAACAGGAGCGGATCCTGCGCGAGGCCGAAGAGAAGCGCCAGCGCGAGGAAGCAGCACGGCTGCAACGCGAGCAGGATGCGCGGGACGCCGAGGCGCAGGCAGCGCAGCGCCACCAGCAAGAGGTCGCGCACGCGGTGCAGCACCTGGCGTCGCTGCCCGGGGCGCAGGCGGCAACCGAAGCGGCGATGCGCGACCAGCTGGGCACTGGCACGGGCATGACGTCCACCACCATGACGCCGCAGGGCCCCGTGGTGCAGCACGTGCCCGCGGCCAACGTGCAGCCGATCCGCCAGCCCGCCCGCGGCCCGGCGACGCTCAAGCTGGGGGAAATCAACGCCCGCGTGTCGCCGATCCAGCTGACCGCCGAAGGCCTGATCGTGCTCGGCTTCCCGGTGGTGAGCACCGAAAAGGGCGCCAAGCTGTATCGGGAAGAAGACTTCCCGGCAATGGTCGAGGCCCTCCAGCGCCATTGCGGCAAGGTGCTGGCCCTCGCACTGCAAGGGGCGGCCGCGTGATGCCGCAACCGATCACCACCCCGCCGGAGCTGGATCCGGACGCGCCGGAGCACGAACTGGCCGTAGGCGTGCTGACCGTCGGTGAAACCGCGCAGGTCGCCATCGACTTCGGCGAGCCCTGCGACCTCATCAGCTTCCCGCCGGATCTCGCCGTGCACTTGGCGCAGCTGATCGTCAAGAACGCACGCCTGGCGGGCTACACCGGCCCCTTCGTGGAGCTGCCCGTGCAGGCCCAGCAGACCATCAACTGAAAGAACCGCATGAACTTCAATGACAGCGAACTGCCTCTGTATCGGTCGCACAAGCTGGTGCGCGCGGCAAAGATCACCGACGTGGAGTACGACTCGGGCGCCGTCTACCTGGTGCTGGCGATACCCGGGAAGATGAGCAAGGTCGCCGAGGTGGATCAAGAGTGGCTGGACAAGCGCGTGCCGAAGACGAGGAAGACACCGGTTGGCGGCTACTTCATTCGCCTCGAGACCGACGGCTACACCAGCTGGGTGCCCGCGGAAGTGTTCGAGGCAGGCAACCGTGCGCTCACGCCGGCGGAAATTGCGCTGCTCGCGCAAGAGAAGATCGACGGCACCTTCCCACAGGGCCGCGCCAACGTCAATGACGACGGTGCGCTGACGCTGGCGGTGAGCCTGGCCGATGCGCCGACGGGCAGCATGGTGCGCATCGACTTCGGCAAGCCCACGGCGTGGATTGGCCTGCCGCCGCAACATGCGATGCAGCTCGCCAGCGCGATCCTGAAGAAGGCGCGCGAGGGCGGCGCCGTGGTGACGCTGGAGCTCTGATCGACCATGAGCGCCACCGCCTATCCACTCACGTGGCCGCAGCAGTTCCCCCGGGCGAAGTACCGGGAGGACGGCCGATTCAAGACGGCCCTGCCCAACGCGATCAAGAACGTGCAGACCAGCCTGCGCGGCTTCGCCAGCGATTCGGGCAAGACGCTGAAAAACACCGTCATCAGCAGCAACGTGACCCTGGGGGTCGATGCGCCCGCGGACCCCGGTGTCGCCGTGTGGTTCGAATGGGACGGCCTGCAGGTCTGCATCCCCGTCGACCGCTACCGCAGCGTGGCGTCCAACTTGCAGGCCATCCACCACATCATCGAGGCGCGCCGGGTGGAGCTGCGGCACGGCACCCTGGCGCTGGTGAGGGCCACGTTCACGGGGTTCCTGTCACTGCCGGCGCCAGCTGGCAAGCACTGGAGCGACGTGCTGGCGCTGCCGCGCGATGCAAAGCGCGCGGACGTGGACGCAGCCTACCGCCGGCTGGCCGGCGCCACGCACCCCGACAGGGGCGGCTCCGATGCGGCAATGGCCGAACTGAACGCCGCGCGAGAAGCGGCGATGAAGGAGGTGGGCCATGGCTGAAACCACCATCGAATGGACCCGCGGCCCCCGCGGCGAACTCGGCTACACCTTCAACGGCTGGATCGGA
Organism: Variovorax sp.; assembly: GCA_028292835.1. GTDB lineage: Bacteria > Pseudomonadota > Gammaproteobacteria > Burkholderiales > Burkholderiaceae_C > Variovorax. The sequence continues at coordinate 38,388 of JAQGLP010000109.1, read as the reverse complement.
TGCGAGAAGATCAGCCCGGGCTGCGACAACTGCTATGCGGCGGCGCAGGACCAGTTCCGCAGCTGGACGCCCGAGGGCTGGGGCGGGCCGCGCAAGCGCACCAGCGAGGCGAACTGGAAGCTGCCCACGCGCTGGAACGCTGCCGCCGCCGCGGCCGGCGAGCGCCGGCGCGTGTTCTGCAGCAGTCTGGCCGACGTGTTCGACAACCAAGTGCCGAACGAGTGGCGCGCCGACCTGTTCACCCTGATCCGCAACACGCCGAATCTGGACTGGTTACTGCTTACCAAGCGCGTCGGCAACGCCAAGGCCATGATCGAACAGGCCACGCGGGATCAGGGAGACCATGGTGACGAGCTCGCCGGTTGGCCTTGGCCGAACGTCTGGCTGGGCGCCACGGTGGTCAACCAGGGAGAGGCCGACCGCGACATTCCGAAGCTGCTGGCCACGCCGGCGCGCGTGCGGTTTCTCTCGTGCGAGCCGCTGCTGGGGCCGGTGGACCTGCGTTGCCTGCGGCTGCCCAGCGAACCCGGCACCCTGCGCTACATGGACGCCGTGGACCGGAGCGACGGCGCGCGCGGGCTCGACTGGGTGATCGTCGGCGGAGAGAGCGGCCACGGCGCACGGCCGATGCATCCGGCCTGGGCTCGCAGCCTGCGCGACCAGTGCGCGGCCGCCGGCGTGCCGTTCCTGTTCAAGCAATGGGGCGAGTGGATTCCGGCTGGCCAGGCCTACGCCTTCAAGGCGCCCATTCGGGAATTCGGCTACGACGAAGTCAACTGCCACCGACTCCACCGCATCGGCAAGAAGGCGGCTGGCCGCCTGCTCGATGGCGTCACCCACGACGGCTTTCCGGAGGTGCGGTGATGGAAACGCAGAGCGTCGACGTCCTGTTGTCCCGTCCCGGGATCTACATCGTGGTCACTGCCGCCGCCCTCGCTTTTTGCGAGGTCGACCCGGACGGCCGCTGCCATCAGCTGCGCCCGCGGGACTTCGCTCGGGATGGGGAGCTTCGGCCTGGCGGCTGGCACCTCGACCAGGGCGCCACCTTCTACGGACCGCTCGCGCGGGTGCCGTCATGAAAGAGCGCCCCATCCTCTTCCAAGGCGCCATGGTCCGCGCGATCCTGGCCGGCACGAAGACGCAGACACGGCGGGCTGTGAAGCCGCAGCCGCCAGAGGAATGCGGCATCCACTACATGCTCGGGAACGAGTCTTGGCTACCTGCCGAGAAGCGCGGGCCGCTGCATCACTGCTGGGAAGCATGGGGTGGCCCGCTGTACCAGAACCGGCCGAAGAAACACCTGTGCGGCTCGCATAGCGTGAAGTGTCCCTATGGCGCTCCAGGCGACCGGCTGTGGGTGCGCGAGACGTGGATGGACTTGCAGGGCACCGGCATCGAGGCACGCACCCCGACGACGGGCAAGCTGACCCGCTATGCCTACGGCGCGGACACGCTGCCTGGCAGCTATGGCGACCAGTGTCGGAAAGACCTCGACCTGAAGTGGAAGCCGAGCATCCACATGCCCCGCGCGGTGTGTCGCATCGTGCTGGAAGTCACGGGCGTCCGCGTCGAGCGGCTGCAGGCGATCAGCGAGGCTGATGCGCTGGCCGAGGGCATTGCCTACAGCGAACGCTTCAGCGGCTACTGCATCGGCGAGGCGCAGCACTACCACTCAGCTGACCCACGCGAGAGCTACTTCAGCCTTTGGGAGGCGATCAACGGCCCCGGCAGCGTCCAGGCCAATCCGTGGGTTTGGGTGGTCGAGTTCCGGGGGATCCAGCCGTGAAGCGCAACACCGCCCCGATTTCTCCGCTGCAGTGCCGCGTGCTGTCGCTGCTGGCCGTGCTGGGCGAGCAGTCGAGCACCGAGTTGGCCCGCGTGTGCGATATGTCGCGCGCCACCTTCTACGTGCTGGCGAGTCGTCTGGCCGGGCACGGCTACGTCCGGCGCCGCGTCGCCGTCCTGCGTGGCCACAACGGCCGGCAGACCCTCTACAAGATCACCGTGCGCGGTGGCGAGGCGCGCAAGCGGTTCGCAGCTGAATGTGGGCTTCGATCGTGATCGGGCCCTGGCGCGTCATCCCCGGGCGGCAGCTGCGCAAGGGCGTGAAACCGTACTGGATGGTCGGCCGCGATGAAGCGGGCGGGATCCGGTTCGTCTTGACCGACTACAACCAGGTGCCTCGCCGCTGGAAGTCTGAACAGGGCGCACGCGACGCATGCGCCTACTGGATCGGCCTTACGCGCGCCGCCGATCGCGCCACGCGCCTGGCCGCCGAGCGCGAGGCTCTGCGAGCCGGCGCACCACCTGACTGGCCGTTCCCGGTCAGCTGCCACAACTGGAGCACCTGATGCGAGACGAGTGGAATGCCGTGGTCCGGCTCGCGATCGCCCGGTACCCGATGATGCCGCCAGAGTTGGCGCTGGAGTGCTTTCACAGCGATCGCCGCGCGGCCGGCCTGGGCGCGCTGGACGAGCGCAAGCGCGAGCCCACAGATGCACGCACGGTGCGCCGCCCCGTCACGCGGCTGAAGGTGGCCGACGCACTGAGCAGGCGAGTGGAGTACCGGCTGGCGCGTGAGTCGTACCAGGCCTTCACGGGAACCTGCCTGCTAGATCCGCGGTTTGCCCGCGAGGCCACATTCACGAAGGTGACAGTGAAAGGCTACGACTACGCGGTGTTCTTCGACGACCGCGAACTGGCCACCCAGCGCGGCCGCGACGTCATTGCGCGCCAGCTGCGCGCCATCCGCCGGCAAGTTGAGAAGGATGCGAAGCATGCGCAGCAATGAGCGCGAGCGGCGCACCACCGAGCTGGGTGAGGAAATCCGGTGCGCGAAGTGCGGCGAGTTTTGGCCGATCGACCCGGAGTTCTATTTCATCAACAAGGGCGAGCCGCATTCGTGGTGCAAGGCCTGCTACCGCGCTGATCCCAAGGTGGTGGCCAAGGCCGACCGCTGGAAGGATAAGCAGCGCCGCGGCGCGCCGCCCGAGCCGGTGCACATCGATCGCCGCATCTTCGGCTTCCTCTACGGCCAGCGCGAGCTGGTCAACCCGCCATCACAGGAGAACATCAATGGATGACCACGAGGACACCCGCCAGGCATTCGAGGACACGGTGTTCAATCGCCGTTTCCAGGCCAGCATCCAGCGCAACGCAGCCCCGCCGAAAGGCTTTGGTGGGCTTGACTTCGTGAGCGTCGGGTGCCCGACGAAGGCGGAATTGTGCAGGCGTGACGCCGACGGCGATTACGTCGATGAAACTGTATCGGCTATGTGGTGGGGCTGGTGTGCCGCGCTGACGTCCCAGGTCAAGGGAAGTAGCGCACCCAGCGCGGAACCGCTCTACGGCAAGTCGTTCGGCTACTCGCCGGTGATTTTCTCGACGCGACTAAAGGTCTGCTACGCCCTTGGCATTCCGCTCGTCACGGACGATCAGATCGTTGATGAAGTAACAAGGCTCAAGGCTCTCGCTACTGCCACTCAGGGCGCACCCAGCGCGGAACCGGAACTGCCCGAAGCGAAGGTGATGGTGCGCAACACCGACGACGAGCCCGAGGGCGGCGGCTGGATTGTGGACTGCGACTGCGAGGGCCCGCTTAGCTATTCACTCCAGGCAAACGAGGCGCTCTACACCACCGACCAGATGCGCGAATACGGCCAAGCCTGCCGTGCCGCTGCCACTCAGCCCGCACCCCTGCCGGCGTTTCAACGCGCTGTGCATCCATGGGTCTGTGATCCGGCCGGGCCGTGCGCTCGTCCGCTTAGTTGCCAAGGCCGCGACAAATGTGAGCGCGCTGCTGGCATCCAGCCCCCAACAGCACAGGCGGAGCCACCGAACGCGATGCCGCTCATCGAGGAATACGGCGCATGTCGCTTTGCGGAAGGCATCAACTACGCCCTCCTTCATCTGGACGGCGCACTCGGCCCGAGGGCCCCGTCAGGTGAGAAGCTGGCAGCCATCCGCGCGGTGCTTGCTGGCGCTGGCAGCGAGCCCACCCCAGCACAGGGGGAGGCGAACTTCCAAGAGCGCGTAGAGCCGTGGCTGCTGGCTTGCTTCGGCCCGGAAATCTCAGGCGACACGGTGGAGCGCAATCACCGCTTCCTGGAAGAGGCCCTGGAACTGGTGCAGGCGTGCGGATGCACTGCGAGCGAGGCGCACCAGCTCGTGGACTACACCTTCGGCCGCGCGATTGGCGAGAAGCATCAGGAGGCTGGCGGCGTCATGGTCACGCTGGCCGCGCTGTGCCGTGCGCAGGGCATCGACATGCACGAACAGGGCGAAGTCGAACTGGCCCGCATCTGGACGATGGTGGAGAAGATCAGGGCGAAGCAAGCCACCAAGCCGAAGCACTCGCCACTACCGGAACATGCTCCTGCTGGCATCCAGGGGGACGGGAAGCGGGAGAGCGGTGATGGCGGGGCGGTGTGTGTGCCGACCGTCCGACAGAGCAGCAACCAGAGGGACGAAAAAGAATGAGCGCGCAGAAGCTTTCGGCCGGCATGCGTCAGGTGCTGGTGGACCTCGCCGCCGGCCGCAGCGCGCGCCACAGCCTTCCGCCTGGGCGCTCCGCGTCCGGTGGCTTTGAGGGAACCCTGCGAGCTTTGGAGCGGCGCGGGCTGATAGCGTGGCAAGGCCACTTCATCATCACCGATGCCGGCCGCGCAGCCGCTGGCGTGGCAGTTTTGAACGAGGCTCAGCCGGCGATGGTCTGTTCGCGGTGCAAGGTGGATCGCTACAAACAGCCGTGCGGCGATCCGCACTACGGGGTTTGCCCGCTGACGGGAACGACTGGCGTGGAGGTACTGGGCACCCCCACCCCCCGCACCGCACAAACCGATGCGAGCGCAAAGGGGAGTTCAGATGCTTGACTTCGATCGCTGGTTTCAAAGGCAGGCGCAGCCGACCGTCGAGCCCCCGTCGGAGCCCGAATTGCCCGACGGCATCAGGAGCGTGGTCAAGCAGTTCTCAGACGGCAGTGGTACCTACCTGGCGCGCTGCCGCCGCTGCGAGCGCAACTTCGAGCTGGAGCTGGATAGCCTGGCCGACTTCGACCCCGACTACCTACTTTGCGGCGGAAGCCCGCACTGCCTCCCATGAAAACAGAGCCGGCAAAGCCCGGCATCGCAGTCGCACTCACCTGCTGGCCATTCCCGGTCAGCGCTCACACCCGGAAACCCTGATCACCCCAAGGAGAAGCACCTATGCAAGAAGCTCAAGCGACGGCCGGCAACAACACCGATGCCGAGTACCACGCCTATCTGGGCCGCGTGCGCGCCCGATTCCAGCGGAATACCACCGCCGGGCCGGTTTTCACCACCAGCGTGACGCCACAGTCGATGTGGGAGGCCTACCTGCAGTCCTTCCCCGAAGCGGAGCGCCAGCACCACAACTGCAACGCCTGCCGCCACTTCATCCAGCGGTTCGGCGGCCTGGTGGTCATCGACCCCTTCACCGGCTGGACGCTGCCAGCGGTGTGGGCGGTGGAGGACGCCTACGGCCCGTACACGGCTGGTGTCGATCGCATGGTGCAGCTGGTGGCGCGCGCCAAGGTCACCGGGGTGTTCCTCTCCCCCGAGAAGACGCTGGGGTTTCCGGTCACGGGGCAATGGCACCACCTGCACGCCATCAACCAGCGCGCGTTTTCGAGCCTCACCAACACAGCCGGCCAGGCGATGGCCGCGAAGCGGCAGGACTTCCACACCCTGCGTCGCGGGCTGGAAGAGTTCGACCGCGGCACCGTCGCCCAGGCCGTGCTGCTGCTGGAATCCGGCACGCTGCACCGCGCCGAGAAGGTCATGCCCATGGCGAAGTGGCTCTTCGCGCTGCATGAGGCGCGCCAGGGCAAGGCCGTGCCCGACAACCTGACGTGGCATGCCGTGGCTACGGCCCCAGACGGCTACTGCACGCCTCGCAGCGGTGCGCTGGGCTTCCTCATGGAAGAAATTGCCAAGGGCTCGCCCGTGGATGTCGTCAAGCGCAAGTTCGACGCGGCCATGGACGAATACCAGCGCCCAACCTCGGCACCGAAGGTCGGCCAAATCGAAGCGGCGGAGCGCGCGGTCGAAGCCATGGGCATCGCGCCGTCATTCGCCCGCCGCTACGTCACCGCCAACGACATTGCGGGCGCGGGCATCGTATGGCTGCCCAGCGACTACGAGCGCCGCGCCGCCGCCGAAGTGAAAGCGGGCGTCTTTGGTCACCTGAAGACCGATCCGTCTCCCGGCGTGCCGCAGCTGGCCATCCCGCCCAAGAAGATGACGTGGGAGAAGTTCGCGCGCGACGTGCTGCCGGGCGCGGCCGTCATCGAGTACCGCGTGCCGATGGTCGGCCCGTTCTGCGCGCTGACCACCGCGCAGGATCCGGAGGCGCCGCAGATCCTGCAATGGGAGAACCCGGTGTCCTGGAGCTTCCCGAGCCCAGCGGCGCGCGCCGAGGACTGGAGCCTTGCCGCTGGCACCCTGGCCAAGGTCCGCATGATCGTGCGCCCGCCCAGCCAGTGGGGCGAGCGCCGCTTGGCGCACCAAGCCGACGGCGCATTCCTGCTCCTGGATGGCGCGCACGACAACCGCGGCCAGCCGGGCGGCGGCCTGTTCCCGGAGCACCTGAAAAGCGAACTGCACCCGTACCGTTCCACCATCGAGGCGCACATGAACAAGCTCACCGTGGCCGGCGCCGACGATCCGGCGGCCATCGGCTTCGGCGTCGGCCTCATGGCAGGCACCACGTTCACGGAAGCTGCTGCACCGAAGCAGCCCACGATGACGCCGGGAGCAGCGGCCCGCGCGCCTGAGCGCATTCACGTCATCTTCGTGCTGGACGACAGCGGCAGCATGCGCGACCACATCGGCGCGGCGCGACAGGCAGTTGCCTCGTTGGCGTCGGCGGTGCGAATGATGCCGGGTCGGGTAGACGTCACGGTTGTTCGCTTCGGCTCGCAGGCGACCACGCTGCTCTCGCGTGCCGGCGTGGACCAGCTGGAGGGCATCGAGCGTCAGCTACACGGCGCCAGCGGCGGCACTGCGCTGAACGACACGCTGCAAGCCACACTGCTGGACGCCATTCACTGGGAGGATGCAGACCTGCAGGACACCTCCTTCTTCCTTGGCATCGTCACCGACGGCAAGGACGAGGGCAGCCGTCGCTTCAGCCCTGCGTCCGTGCGTTCCATGGTGCAGCGTGTGCAGGCTACGGGACGCTGGACCATCGCGTTCGCCGGGGCCGCTGCGCGCGGCTACCACCCGGCGGAGTACGCCAGTTCCATCGGCATCCCGCAGGGCAACGTCAAGGTGTTCGAGGCGTCCGAGCGAGGCTTCGAGGATGTGGGCGCGAGCTACGCCGCGTCAACAGCGACGCTCTCTCAGGGCTACACCCGCGGGGCGCGTGCCAGCACGTCCTTTTTCGCGGCAGCACCAGGCCGGCAGGCGATCGGGAAGGACCACCCGGTGTTGATCGTCACCAGCAAGAGCGGTGCGCAGAGCGCATATGAGCTGGACCGCTGGGACTGACGCATGACCGCAGCGGTGTACCAGCTACCGGGCCCGGCAGCGGCACGGCCGAGCGGCCTGAACCTCACCGACGATGAGGTGAGGGACGCCGCCGGCGGCTACTGCTACCCCGCGCGCCAGCTGCGCGAGCTGCACGACCGCGGCTACACCCTGGCGTACATGGGGAAGAACAATCGGGTGGTGCTCCCGCGCGCCCACTACGACGCCGTGGTGAGTGGCCAATTCCGCCGGGAGCCGGACAAGCCCGCCCAGCGCCAGCCGCCGCAGCCGAACCGCGACGCCCTGATGAACCTGATCAGCCAGAGACGGAAGAAGTAATATGTTGCCAATGGGGCGTAAACGCAAGGTCGACAACGGACTTGAGCCGCGGGTGTATTTCAGCCACGGCGCCTACTACTACGCCCATCGCGGCGCGGGGTGGGAGCACCTGGGCGTGGATAAGGACGCTGCCAACCGCAAGGCGAGGATCTACAACGATCCGGGCGGCCGCGCCGGCACCCTCGTCTACTGGCTCGATATGTTCGTGGCTGACTGCGAAGCGCGGGTGAAGGCTGGCAGCCTCGCGGCCCGCACGCTCGCCGACTACCGCGACGCGATCGGCACCGACGAGAAGCCGGGGGCGCTGCGGGTGTTCTTCGCCCCACCGATGACACCGGCGGACGTCACCCCCGACCAGGTGCAGGACTTCCTGGAGGCCGGCGCCGAGAACCGCGCGACGCGCAGCAACCGCGAGCGCGCGGCCCTGTCGTCGTGCTTCGGCTGGCTGCTGCGCAAGAAGCACTGCCCCGGCCTGATGGTGAACCCCTGCCTGCGCGCCAGCGGCGTGCAGCGCAACCCGGAGAGCAAGCGCGAGCGGTATGTCAGCGACCAGGACTACCGCGACGTGTTCGAGGTGGCCAGCCGGTCCGAGCGGCTGATGATGGAGCTCACCTACCGCACCCTCCAGCGGCCGGACAGCGACCTGATCAAGTGGGACACCTCGGTGATCGTGAACCGGCCCGACCGCCGCACCCTGGAGTTCGTGCAGAACAAGGGCAAGCGCCGCAACCCGCAGCGGCTGGTGATCGCGTTCAGCCCCGAGCTCGAGGCGCTGCTGCCGCGGCCGGCGGGCAACGTGCGCCAGCTGGTCGCCGAGCCGATCATCAGGAAGCTGGATGGCGGCTTCTACACGTACAGCGGCCTGAGCTCGATGCTGCGCCGCTCGATCGCCACCGCCAACGTGCGGCGCCAGGCGCGCGGGCTGCCGCTGATCGAGTCGTTCGGGTTCCGCGACTGCAAGGGCAAGGGCGCCACCGATATGTGGCTGGCCGAGGTGCCGATCGAGAAGATCCAGGCCCTGTGCGGCCACAAGACGAAGCAGACCACCGAGATCTACGTCAAGGCTCGGTGGCACGAGGCGGTGCAGCCGAACACGGTGAAGGGAACAGCATGAAGCCAGAAGAGCGCGCCCAACTTTTCGCAGTGATGCGCGTGATGTTGCTGCTGCCGCCGGTGGCGGTGATGGGTGGCATGTTCACTGGTGCGGTCATCATGGGCGTCTTCATGGCCGGCAAGTACATGGGCTGGTGGTGAGCATGGACTGGAATTCCTGGCCGAAATGCGCGGTGCCGGCCTGCGAGAACAAGTGCTGCCTGCGGCTCAATTCGAAATACTGCTGGCCGCACACGCCTGGCACCGTCGACGAGGCTCGAAAGAATCTGCTGGAAACCGATCCTCTTTACGTCGCGCAAGACGCACTCCAGTGGTACCTGGAGAATTACGAGCCACCTTCCGGCCGCGCCTAATATCCAGTACGAACCGGTCGCAAAGCCACATGATTCGTGAGCGGTCCGGCCCGTTTTTATTAGGCAATGAAACCCCGTCAATCGAGCATCCATGCGGGTTTGCGGCCGATTTGACTCGCGGGCTGTTAATCCGTAGGTCCCTGGTTCGAGCCCAGGTCGAGGAGCCATATAAATCAAGGGGTTACGTGCGAACGTAGCCCCTTTTCTTTTGGCTTGTTGGGCAAAGTATTAGGCATTTGCCCAATATCCAGTAGTCACGGCACCGGAACTGCCTCGCGCCCCAGAGCCTTTTTCAGCCGCTCCCCTGGCGTCGGCGGCCGGTCGGCGCGCTCCAGCTCTTCAAACGCTTCGTTGAGCCCCCGCATGGTTTCCACCCGCGCCGCGTCTACGTCACGCATCATTTCGCGATCGTCCACCGTGGTGGCAGCCAACTTGTTGAGCTTGGAGAGCTGGCGCTGCACCTTGTCGTGCGACTGGATCAGCGCCGCCTGCACCGGGTTTTCCTCGGCGATCCGGTCCATCGCCTCGCCGTCGCCCGCCGCCTTGGCCGCCCGCATGCTGTTTTGCACCTTGTCGATGCTGCCGCCGCGCTGGTAGTACCGCTTTTGCGTCACCTGGTCCACGTCGACTTCGCCATAGAACCGACCGATGATCGGGACGCCGTTGGGCTTCACCTTGTCGCCCACGGCCGCCTTGTGGCTGCTGTCGATCGCCTTCTCCAGCTCGCGCACCACGCCCCCGCCGACGGTTTCGGCGTAGTAGCGAAGACGCTCAGGCGTCGGGCTGGCCTTCCCAGCCTCGTAGGCGGTGCCACCGGTGGCCTTGTTCAGGATGCGGCTGATGCCGATGTACGCTTGGCCGGTGAGGCTGCGCTGCGTGCCCTCACGGGCGCGCTGGTAGCCCGGGCGGGTGTCTCGCTCGCCGCGCTGTTCGCGCTCGATCGGCAGGCCGGCGAAGTTGCGGTTGAAGCCAATATCCACAATCGGATCCACCAGCGTCGGCGCCGCAGTGGTCAAGATGCCGTGGGCGGTGAAGATGTCGCCGCCGCCGAGCGGGTTGAAAGCCGACGCAATCTCGCCTATGGCCCCCACCAGCCGCTTGCCCAGATCCTTGCCGCCGCTCAGCCCCAGCTGGGTGAGCACCCGGCCGGTGTTGGGCAGCACGTGCAGGCCCAGCGGGTACGGCACGGTCACATACCGCTTGCCGCCCTTGTCGTCGCGCGGCAGCGGGATGATGAGCGCCCGGGACTGGATGAAGTCAGGGATCTCGTCGTCCTCGTAGTCCGCCATCAGCAGCAGCAGGGCCTGGATGACGCCCAGCGTGAGGCCGCCGGCGATGATCGCCTTGCCGGTCGGTCCCTTCAAGGCTTCCACGGTGCGGGCGCTGCCCTGCACGCTGGCGTTGAAGAACGCATACAGCGGCGACAGCTCGCGGGTGCTGCGGCCCTTGCGGTTGAAGTCCACCGTGAGCTCGCGCGCCAGCCGGGCAGCCTCCGGGCGGGCAATGCCGCGCTCCAGGGCCGTCTTGTACGCGGCCAGGCGCACCGCGTTCTCCAGCACGGTGTTGAAGCCGTCCAGCAGGCCCAGCGCGCTCGAAGCCAGCTTCTTAGGGCTGAGGGCCCCGTTGCGCTCGGCGTCCAGCAGCGCCTTCTCGATCGCATGCGCGCGCTCGTTCGGGTCGCGGAAGTTCTCGCGCCAGCCGGTGCGGCCGCCGTCGTCCTGGAACTGCACCCACAACTTGGCCCAGTCGTTGCGGCTGCGCTCGTCGGTGGCCAGCGCCTGCGTGATGCCTTTCATGGCCGCAGGCACGTGCGACAGCACCTGTAGCGAGCGGCCGCGCAGCTGGGTGCTGCCCAGATTGACCAGCCCGCCCCAGGTGTCGCGCGTGAGGTTGGCCAGCCCGAAAGCCGGGTTGTACTGGGTATTGACCGCCGCCAGCCAGCGTGTCGACTTGCCCACGATCGAGCCGGCCAGGTCCAGCTTCGTCAGCCCGTCGAGGTTCTTCAGGTCGGCGGCCAACCTGGCGGCGCGCGGATCCTGCGTGTTGAGCATCAGCACCCGGTCCTCGCCGTTCAGGCGAAGGACGATCGCCCCGGGCAGGCTCTTGTAGAGCGGGTTCGGCCGGTCCACCACCTCCCCGGTTACGTCGCTCACGTCTCGGATGGTCGGCGCGAAGCTCATGCCGGCGCGCGCGAGCATCGGGTCCACCCCGAACCGCTGGAGCTCGCGCGTGATCATCCCTTCCGGCATGCCAGGCTTGATCGTCGTCCAGAAATCCGGGTTGGGATGCGTCATGGCCAGCCCGTACAGCGCCAGGCCCACCCGGTTCTTCTCCGCCCGGGCGATCGCGGCCTCGCGCTGCATGAACACGTGCGCCAGGACGTTCGTGACTTCCTTGGTGGATCCGGTGGCGCGCTTGCTGGCCGGGCCCCGGACGTTGAAGCCCTGCCCCTGCGAGTGCGGCGCGCCGCCGTCTTCGGCCTCGTCCTTGAACAGGGGGACATAGTGCTTGTACGCCGCGCCCCATGCGTCGATGGTGCGGCGCTTTTCCAGCCCCTCAGCCACCAGCAGGTCGCGCGTGCCGGCGGTGATGCGGTCCACGTAGGTGGCCAGTTCCTCCAGGAGCGCGCGGCGCTGCGGCGGGATGGCGTCGAGATAGTCGCGCGCGGCCTGCGTGGTCATCAGTTCGCCCTTGCTGTTGCTGCCGGCGCCGCCGTCGGGCAGGTCGGGGTTCACCTTGGCAATCTGCTCGTTGCGCTCTGGCGCGTGGCGCGCCAGCAGGTAGTCGCCCACCTCGTCCAGGCTCGCGCCGATGCGCGCCATGGCTTTCAGCAGCGGCTTGGCCTCGCGGTTCAGGAAGGTTTCGGCGCGCCGCGCCACCCGGCCCGGGAACAGGGTTTCGGCCAGGCGGGCGTCGAAACGCTGCTGGATCTCGCGGCCGGCCTTGCCGATCGCTTCCTGGACCCGCTTCAAGTCGATGCGGCTGTCCTGCAGCTCGTAGATCACGCGATCGGTGACGGTCGCCTCCGGCGCCTGCCAGCCGCCGATGGGGGGCTCGTCCTGCCCACGGGCGAACTGCCCCGAGCCGCCGTCCTCGGCTACGCCTTCTTGACCGGGGGAAAGGCCTTTTGCCCGAAGGCGATCAGCTCTTTCTTGTTCTGCCTTAGCTGCACGAGCTCTGAGTGAGTCAGCGTCTCGGAAGCCAAGGACGTAGCTTGCCTCGGCGCTGGTGAGGGCGCCGGGTTCGACCTTGAGACTTTCTCGGAGAGTTTGACCATAGCGGCGCTGAATCTCGGCAATCTGCTGCGGGGTGGGGGTCATTGTAGGCGTGCGGCTCGCGTTCGCCAAGGTCACCACTCCTACGACTTCACCGCCGCCGGTGCGGATGTGGTTGGCCAGGTCCGCCAAGGTGCCGCCCATGGTGGTGACGTCGTCCACCAGCACGTACCTGGCCCCGGGCACCACGTCACCCTGGAAACGCGCCGGTGCGATCAGCCGTTGCATCGCCGGGGCCCCGGTGTGAAAGACCCGATTGGCTTGGACGATTTCCTCGTCGATGGTGCCGCCGGTGGCGCTTGCGTACCTGGCGGCGAGCATCGCGGGGATGGCGTTGCGGCCGCTGGCTTCTTCGGCGTGCGGGAACACCCACACGGCCGGCCCGATGGCTTGGGCCGCTTCGATCTGCTCGGGTTGCACAAGATCCGTGACCACGCGCACCGCGGCCGCCGGATGGCCGGCCTTTGCCGCCGCGTAATCCGGGTGAGCTTTCAATGCGTCGGTGTTGCGCATGCTGGTGATTTCCGGCACCCCGCGCGGGACTCCAAGCTCGCGCGCGCCGCCTTGAGGTGCTGCGCCGCGGGCCTGGACATCCGGGCGGCGAGCGAACTGGCTATCCTTTTCGGCCATCGCCCGCGCCAGCGGCTGGGCGGTGCCAGCGAACTTCTCGCCGCGCTCGAGGCCGCGCATGGACAGCACCAGCATGCCGTGCAGTTCAGCGTCCGTGAATTCCAGCTTCGGCCAGATGCTCCGGAGGAACTGCCGCACGCTTGCCCACATGGCCTTGAGCCAGCCGAACCCTGGCCGAAAGCGGCCATCGGCGTCGACGGCTTGCTCCACGGCGCGAGCGGCCATTTCCTCCACTTCGTCGCGCGCAGTGAGTGTGTATGAGCCGTCACCGTTTTTGTAGTGCTCCCGCACCCAGTCGCGCAGCTTGATCATCGCCTTGTTGCCCGAAGCGGTGGCGAGCCGCATGGGGTTCGTCAGCAGCCTGTCGAAGTCGTCGCCCAGCATCTGGCGCAGGCCGTAGTGCGCTACAGCTTCGTGCGCCAGCGTTTTTCCTACGCGCTGGGTCAGATCCATGCTGGCGCGATGCCCGTCGGCTACGATCCAGATTCGACCGCCCATGTGCATGCCGCGGTCACCCGGTTTCCCACCTCCAGGCAAGTCGCGATAGCTCGCAACCACTTTGATCGGTGGCCGGTCTTTCCAGTCAGCGGCTAGTTCATCTACCGCCTGCTGCACTGCCTCAACGCCGGCCCCGCGCATGCGATGCAGCACGGCGCGGGCCTCTTCGATGGTCAGGCCGCTGGGCAGGACGTCGCCGCGGGCGAACTGGCCGCCCTCGTCGCCGCTTGGTGCACCGTCGCTGCCATCCTCCTTGATGACCACCGGCTTGGCGGCCGTTGTGTGCGCCTTCTGGGCCGCTGCTTCCGCCTCGCCCTCGGCGCGCAGTTCGTCCTCCAGCTGCTTGAGCGCGGCGTTCTTCTCCAGCATGTCCTGCTGGTGTTCGAACGGAACGCCCAGCTTCTTGTTCAGGCGCCGCTCGTCCGCCTCGTTGTCCGTCAGGCGCTTGCGCTCGGTGTCCAGGTCGCGGCTGATGCTGTTGGCCGCGTTCACCACCCGCCGGCCCAGGCCCACCGGGTCGGCGTCAGCCCCCAGCTCCGTGGCCGTCAGCAGGTGCACCTTTTCCTCACCCACCACTGCGAAGAGCTCCACGCCCTTGAACTCCGGATCCTTGGTGCCGTAGTAGGCCGGGTAGCCCACCACCTGCACAGGGCCCATCTTGCCCAGCGGAATCGCCCGCTCGCTCTGGCATTCGTCCTGCGCGGCCTTCTTGGAGGCCTTGTTGAACAGGTCTTTCAGCGCTTGGCCAAACTCGCCGAGCTTGTCGTAGCCGCGCTCGCCGACGGTGCCGGAGGTGAACTGGAAGTAGTTGCCGCCCAGCGCCTTTTGCGCCGCCTCCAGCGCCTTGATGCGCTTCTGTGCACTGTCGATGTTCCAGCGGGCCGACCGCAGCCCGTCGCGCGCGGCAATCTGCTCATTCGCGTGCGCGGCCTGCAGCCGCTCCAGCCGCTCGATGTCCTGCTTGTAGCCGGCCAGCTGGATGGCGCGCGGGTCGCCGCTGGCCATGGCCGCGGCCTGCTCGTACTGCGACGCCTCGCTCATGTCCTCCATGGAGCGCAGGTTCTTGTCGCCGCTGAACGCCTGGTCGATGAACCGCTGCTTGCGCGCGACCATCTGCCACATCGTCGAGTCGTACGCGCCCTTCGTGGCGTACCAGTCGATGCCCACCAGCAGGTTCTGATTGCCCTGGCGGATGATGCGGCCGTGCGGTTGCTCCACGTCGGCCGGGTACCACGGCGGGTCGAAGTAGTGCAGGCGGATCAGGCGTTTCTGGACGTTCACGCCCGTGCCCATCTTCTTGGCGCTGCCGATCAGGATGCGGGCCCTGCCGTCGCGCATGGCCTGGAACATCGCCTCCTTCTTGGCATCCGTGTTCGCGTCATCGAACCACAGGATCTGATCGCGCTTCACCCCGCCGGCGGTGAGCCGTTTCGTGAAGTGCGCCCGCGCGTCGAAGCCGCGGTTGGCCATGCTGGCAGCGCCGAACCCCAGGTTGAAGAACACCAGCTGGGTGCCGCCCTTGACCGGCTCGTCCTTGCCCGTGTCCTTGTCGACGTAAACGTTGTCGGCCGTGGCGTGGTAGGTTTTGACCACCCGGTCGGCCATTTCGTCCAGCTTCGTCGTCTCGCCCTCGGCCGGCTTGCCGCCGAAGAAGCGCGGATCCAGCGCGGCGAACCGGCCGTCGCTGATGATCGCCAGCATCGGGTCCGGGTTGAAGGGCTGTTCGAAGCTGGGTTTCCACGCGCGCGACACCTCGATGCGCGGCGAAAGCTCGGTCTTCATGTAGCTCTTGAGCGCCTTCGTCGCCTCCACCATGACCAGGTTCGGCTTGCCGCCTTCCAGGTCCGGGCGCTTGACCAGCGAGCCCAGGTGTTCGGACGTCAGCACGTCCATGAACTGCCGCACCCGGCTCATAAGCTCGGGCACGTTGTCGAACTTGGAAAAGCGCGTGACGTTCTCGTAGCGGCCGGCGGCGTTGGCCTCCAGGGCAATCCCGACCTCGCCGAACTGGCGCGCCCAGCTGTCGAAGCTGGCGATGCCGGTGCGGTCCATTTCCTCGGGCACGTAGAACCGCATGAGCGTGTAGAGCTCGCCCATGGTGTTGGTCACGGCCGTGCCGCTGGCGAAGACGAACGCCCGGCCCGGCTGGCGCTTGTTCAGCACGCGGGTTTTCACGTACATATCCAGGGCGCGCCGGCTGCCCGACGGGTCGATGCCCTTGATCTTCTGGTTCGTCGTGAAATCGAGCTTGCGGTACGCGTGCGCCTCGTCGGCGTAGACGAAGTCCACGCCCATGTCTTCGAAGGCAACCACGTTGTCCTTCTTGCCCATGCCTACTATCGAGTCGAAACGCTGCGTCACCGCCTCGATCTGCTGCTCCAGCTGGGAGCGGCGCACGCGGTCGCTCTTGCCCACGTCGTCCAGCTCGCTCTCAAGGTCGGCCAGGATTTCGTCGCGGATCGGGGCGACGCTTTCCTCCTTGACCCCCACGCGCTCGAATGCAGAGTGCGTGATGACGATGGCGTCGGGCCCGTTGAGGGTGGCCGCGGCAATGAAGGCCTTGCGGCGCTCGGCGGAGAAATTCTCATCGTCCGCGACCATGATGTTGGCCAGCGGGTAGAGCTCCATGAACTCGTTGCTGAACTGCTCCAGCATGTGGTTGGGCACCACGTAGATCGGCTTCTTGATGAGGCCGAGCCGCTTTTGCTCCATGCCCCCGGCGATCATTTCGATCGTCTTGCCCGCGCCGACGGCGTGCGCCAGGTAGGTATTGCCGGTCTGGATCTGCCGCCAGATGGCGCGCAGCTGGTGCGGGTGCAGCTTGAAGCGCAGGGACACGCCCGGCAGGGTCAGGTGCGAGCCGTCGAAGCGGCGCGGCGCGATGTTGTTGAACCGGCGGTTGTAGGTTTCCACCAGCGTGGCCGCGCGCTCGGTGTCGCCCCAGACCCAGCCCTTGAACTTGTCCTTGATCTTGCGCAGCATTTCGTTGGCTGCGGTGGTCGCCTCGGCGTCGGTAATTTCCTTCTTGTCGGCGTCCTTCGTCTTGATCACCACCTGGCGGGAGTTGAGCGCCGCTTCCAGCAGTTCCGCCGGCGATCGCGCAGCGGTGCCATATTCGGCACCAGCGCGGCGGGCGCTGCGCTCGTTGCCGCCCTGGACCTGCCAGGTTTCGGTCTTGGCATCGAACGACACGGCACCCGCGCCGATTTCGGCGGCGAACTCGCTCACATACTCCGCCGGCACCCAGCTGGCGCCCAGCTTCACGCTGATCTGGGATGGGCCCAGGCGGTCCGGCTGAACTGCCTTGAGGGCCTCGATGTTGCGCTCCAGGCTCGGGTCGATGGCCGCGGCCGTCTGCGCTTCCTCCAGCTTGGCCACCACGTCACCGGACAGGTACTCGTCCGACAGCTGCCACTCGCCGGAGGGGGCCTTGTAGACGTTGGTGCCCAGCGCCTCGATCGCCTCATCCTTCGTGATGCGCAGGCGCTGCGCGACGTCCTCGAGGTCCAGCCGGCCGATTTCGTCCAGAGACACGGCCAGGGCGTCGCCCACCGTCTTGACCTCGCGCGGCTGCGGCTTGCCAATGGTGCGGCCGCGCAGGAACGGGGCCTTCTTGATCTTGCCGGCCTCGTCAATGTGCTCCAGCGAAATCATCAGCGCGTGGTCGTAGTCCTCGCGCAGCAGCCGCTTGTTCTTGAACACCCGGATGGTGGTTTCCACCGGGTTGCCGTCCTCGTCGGTGGTCTTCCGCGTCATGGTGCGGAAGTCGTTGATGGGCCCGTGCTTCTTCACGAACGCGTCGTAGGCCTTGTTCAGCGCCGCGAGCGCGGGTTCCCAGGTGCCATCGTCGGCCTGCAGCTGGCGCGCGGTCTGCACCAGGTCGCGCAGGCCCACGTAGCTGCGCATCCACTGGGCATCCTTCTCGGACAGCTGCAGCTCGCGGCCCACGCCGCTCTCCACCCTCATCAGCTGCTTGCCGTCGATGTAGACCACGCCCTCGCGCTTCACCTTCGGGTCATAGTCCACCCGACGGGTTTCCTCCTTCACCCGCGCGGCGCTGGCCTTGAGCGTGCTGTAGACGTTCTCCGGCAGGAGCTTGACCGCCTCCGCGAACTTGGCGTCCAGTTCCTCGGGGGTCTTGTCGTAGCTGACGACGGTGTATTTCTCGCCGCCGCGGCCGTTGCTGTTGATGCGCCGGCCCTCGTCGTCCTGGCCGCCGCTGATGCGGTTCTGGCCCAGCACCATCGCCGGGTTCGCGGCGAAGTATTCGTTGATGACCACCGGGCCGTCTTTGGTTTCCACCGTGGCGACGTCCGTCCACTTGTGCCCGGCGGGCTCGGCGCCGGCCTCGCGCTTGCGCAGGAACAGGACGTCGGCCACCACGCTGGTGCCGGCGTTGGCTTCGAAGGCGGTCGATGGCAGGCGAATGGCGCCCAGCAGGTCGGCACGATCGGCCAGGTACTTGCGGGCCCGGTCGGTCTGCTTGTCCATCGTGCCCTTGCTGGTGACGAACACCAGCAGGCCGCCCGGGCGCACCCGGTCGATGGTCTTGGCAAAGAAGAAGTCGTGCAGCATGAACCCGAACTTCTCGTAGTCCGGGTCGCCCAGGATCTTCGTCTGGGAGAACGGCGGGTTGCCGATGGCCAGGTCGAAGAAGTCCCGCGGGAGCTTTCGCTTGATGAAGTCCTCATGCAGCATGTTCTGCGCGGGCGACAGCAGGCGGGCAATCAGGGCGGTCGGGCCGTCCATTTCGATGCCGGTGTAGCCCTTGGGCCGGCGCATGCTCTCGGGCATCGCCATGGCGAAGTTGCCGGTGCCGACACCCGGCTCCAGAATCTTGCCGCCGGTGAAGCCCAGGCGCTGCACGGCCGCCCACGTGGCCCGCACGATGCCCTCGCTGGTGTAGTGCGCGTACTGCGTGGACTGGAGCACCGATTTCTGCCACTCCCGCGGCAGCTTGTCCATGCGCTCGGCCAGCTGCTTCCAGCTCGCTTCGTACACAAGGTTAGGCCAGATGAGGCGGTCTGGCTCCTGCTGGCGCGCGTACTGGTGCGGCACCGGAAAGAGCTTGTTGCGGATCTCGCTGGCGCCGAAGCCGACGTACTTCGCCAGCTGGGCCTGTTCCTCGGTCGTGGCGGGGCGCTTTTCGGCCTCGATCTTGAGCGCCAGTTCGATCAAGTCGACGTTGCGGCGCGCGGTGGTGAGCCAGCTGCCCTCGCGCGTCAGGCTTCCGGCGGGAGCTCGGTAGTCTCCGGCAAGAAGTCGCTCACGACTGCGTTCCAGATTTCCAGCTCCCTGGTCCGGAACGCCGCCGTCGCTTCCTCCGTCCCCCAGTCGTTGCGCTCCATCATCTGCGACTGCATCAGGCTGGTCCGGCTGTCGAACGCCTCCATCATCTGCTCGTCCAGGCTGTGCGTCTTGCGCAGCAGCGCCCCGTCGGACAGCGGTTTCTCCGCTTCCGGGTCGGGGTTCGATTGGAGCCAGCTGGCGATCATCCGCAGGCGGCTCGGTTGCAGGGGTGGAATCATCGGTGGCTCCAGTATGGGCCGGTTGCGCCTCGGTTTCAACCTCGGGGGCCTCGGATGGACCTGCCGGGGTGGCGATCGCAGCCACGTCGAACTCTTCCACGAACGCGCCGGTGCTCATTTCCCCGGAGAACGCAGCCGATCGGGGGTCGTACTTCACGCCCATGTACCAGCTCTTGAGGTACGGGCGCACGGCGTCACCCAGGTCGCCCAGCATCGCCTGCGCGTAGGCGGCAAAGGTCCGCGCGCCCTTCTCGATGTGGTAGCCGGCCAGGGTGATGCCGTCCAGCATCGTTTCCGGATCCAGCCCGGAATTGAGACGGCCCAGCTTGGCCTTCAGGCGGGCGCGCGCGGCGGCCGCGGCGTCATCGGTGAAGACCTTGTTCGCTGACACCACAGGCGCGGGCTTGTCCACCGCGGCGGGCGCCGGCGGGCTCGGGCGGGCAGCAGCGGGCGCGGCGACCGGCAGCGGTGCGGAGGCAGGGGCCTCGATCGGCACAGCCTCGTAGCCGACGCTGCCGTCAGGCTTCCGGTACGGACGAATTTCCGCCTTGTCCATCGTGACGGTCGGTGCCGACGTCGGTGCAGGTGTTGCGGCCGCAGGCGCGGGCCGCACCACCGGCTGCGCCTTCGGGTCCGGTGTGGTGGAGTGCCAGCGCGGCTGCTCCTTGGGCGCGTCGATCCACTCGCCGTCCTTCTTGATGACGGACACCACCTGCACGCGCCAGCCGTGCGGCGCGTCCAGTTCCAGCGCCAGCACGCGGTCGTGCCCGTAGTAGCTCTTGACGATGGCGCCGGGCTGGAAATAGTCGGCCAGGCGGGCGCGGAAGGCCTGCTGCTCGGCCTCGGCCTTGGTCTGCTTCTTCGGCTTGCTCGCCGGTGCCGCGGTGGCACCCACGGGGGGCACCTGCGGCGTCACCTTCGTGCGCTTCGAATCGTCCCAGCCGGCGCGCCACAACTGCTTTTGGGTGCTGGTGAACGCCACTGGCGGGTCGCGTGGATCGCCCCGCTCGCCTGCCGACCGGCCAATGGCGCGGGCGTCGGCGTGCCGCTGCTCGGCGGACTGCTCGGCGGGGGTGTCGAGGGGAGCGTCGACCGTCGGCGCGGGCACCTTCGCCAGCTTCGTGATTGCCGCGGCGACCTTCTCCTTTTGCACCGCCGTGAGCTCGCGCCAGGTGAGCTGCAGCAGTTCCTTGGTCTTTGGGCTTCCCTTCTTCCACCCGGCTTCCAGCACGAACGCTTCGCGCTGCGGTGGAGGCGTGCCGTTCCACACCTGCGAGGGAGACGCCTCATTCGGGGCGGTTTCGGCCGGTTTCCCATCCGGCCGCGGGTTATCCGCCTTCCCGCCCGTGGTCGCGGCGCTGGGCGCTTGCGCGCTGGGGGCCGACTGCGGTGTATTCGGTGCGGCCGGATTCTGCGCCGGATCCTTGGCACCGCCAAAGAATTTTGCACCCTTGGCGATCGCGCCGGCCTTCTGGAGCGCCGCCTTGATCTGCGCGTCGGTGGCGCCCTCGGGCACCGTCACGGGCTCGCCGCTGTCGAAGTCCACCGCCTCGTACCTGCCGATGTGCACCACGCCGCCGTGCACGGTGACAGGCTCGGCGTTGGTTGGCATCTTGCCCAGGCGCAGCGGCGCCACAGGGGGCGGCGCCTCGGCGGCAGCAGCTGGGGCACTTGCCGGCGCTGCGTCCGGTGCGTCGGGCGCGTCCAGTTGTCCAGCGGGGTCGGCCTTCTTGCCCTCGCGCACCCACTTCTTGAAGTCCGGCATGGACATTTCGGTGATGGCGCCCAGCCCCTGCCAGCCCGGCGAGTAGTGCTTGAGGTAGTCCGCACGGGCCTCGGCCTCGCTGCCCGGGCCGATCAGCGCCTTGTGCTCATCGAACTTGCCCGGCGCGCTCACCTGGTCGACCACGAACACCGGGCCGGCGTAATCCTCTGGGGTGCCCTCCTTCACGAACACGTCGATGCCCTGGCGCTTGGCCTCGGTGCTGTCGGCCGCTTCGGTGCGCTTGATGTAGCCGTAGTGGTAGCCGTGCTGCATCGGCGTGCGCCACTTCGGCGGCTCGTTGTGCTTGTCCTCGCGCACGCTGTCGGCGGGGTTCTCCACCGTCACGCCCAGGCCGCCGACCTTCATGTGGCCCATGGTCGCGTTGCCGGCCAGGATCTGCGCCTTCGTCGGCTCGGGCTTGTCGTTCAGCGGGCTCGCCGCGGCCTGGTGCGCGCCGTGCTCGTTCGGGGTGAGGTCTTCGTCGTGCAGCGGGCTGCGGCCGGCGCGCGCTACCGTCGGCGCATCTTGCTGGCCATCGCCTGCTGCTTGGCCAGCTGGCGGCGCGACGGCACCGGTCGTGTCGGCTGGTGCCGCTGGCTCGCCGCCTTGGGCTGGGCCCCCGACGGTAGCTCCTGCACCACCACCGACTGAATCGTGGCCGTCGCCAGCGCCAGCCGCAGCGCCAGGCTCTTCGTGCCCACCAGCAGTACCCGCATTGCTCCCCTCCAGTTCAAGAATGCCAGCTGCCGCCGGATTCGGATCCTCGCCGTACACCCCGGCCAGGGTGCTCTGCACCGCGTCATCGCGCACACCGGCCACGGCTCCGTCGATCGTGCCGCCAGGCACCGTGCCAGCCATCCCCTTTTTCACCAGGTTGGCGGTGAACCGTTCGAAGAACCCGGGCACCTTCTCCATGGGCATGGTGGCGGCCAGCTCGGTCGCCTTCTGGAACGCCTTGGGGTGCAGGCCCACCAGCTCGCCGATGTGGGCGTAGGCGGAGCTCATGGCCGATCGCGCTGCGGCCTCGGCGGGCTTCTTGCCCTCGGTGCGCAGCTGGCGATACCGCTGCTGGAACCCCTCGTCCTGGGCCCACGGCTTGTCGGCCAGGGCTTCGAGCTCGGTTTCCGCCCGCTGGCTGTCCACCTGCTGCTGCATGCCGCGGGCGACCTCCTTCTCGCCGGCGGCATTCAGGCGCTTGACCTGTTCCTCCTGCACGAGAAAGCCCTTCTCACGGGCCAGCATCTCCGGCGTCTTCTGCGGCCGGGCGCCGCCGCCAGCGCGCGCGGTGGCGATCGCACCGCCGCCGCCCACCATGCCGCCCATCATCGCGGCCTGCACGGTGGTGTCGATCAGCCCCTGGACGAACTCGCCCGTGGTCATGTTCGGCTTGATGCCAACCCCCGGCATGACGTCGAGCGCCGTCTGCCCCAGGTAGGTGATCCACTCGCCGGGGATCTCCTTGACGCCCGCCTCCATCAGCACGGCGCCGGCGTCCTGCAGCGCCTTCTTGGGCGCGCCGCGGCTCATCATCACGCGCAGGGCGTCCATGGCCTTGGCGGTGCCGGTGAACTTCTCGCCCACGGCTTCGAAGGTTCCATGTGGAACAGCCAGCGCCAGGGCGGTCAGCGGATCCTTGCCGGCGTTGCGCGCCTCGTTGTAGTAGCTGCCGGCGTCCTGCAGCGACATGAGCGGGATGACGGCCTTGGCGCCGAAGGCGCGCGCCAGCCCGTAGCTGTTGGCCAGCGAGGCTCCGGCGTTTTCCGCCTGATCGGCCAGATACCCGGCCGGGCCCGCCGGGTTGAAGACGTCCGCGCCCACGCGGGCCTTGCCCATGCTCTCCTGGAACTGGCTGGCGTTCTTGGCCGCGTTGGCGCCGAACCGAGCCACGGAACCGGCGCCGGTCAGGTCGCCCGCGGCGCGCACCACGCCTCCCAGCGCCTCCGCGCCCTGGCCCACGGCCTTGCCGGCGATGCGCACCAGCGGGTTGCTGTCGCCCACCTCGAGCCCCAGCCCTTCCACAGCGCTGTCTTGCGGGCGGAACTTGCCCTCGCTCACCTGCGGCCGCGGCGCGTCGGTGATCTGCGGGGTGGTTTCGGCGGTACGCCGGCTGGAAAGCCTCGCGTTTTCCTGTACCTGCCGCTCGGTCAAGCGTGGTTCAGGGACTGGAAAGCCGCCTGGCGTGTTTTCCACAATGCTGCCGCCGCTGCGCGTGCGCGTGACGGAGGCGGTGGTGTTGGTGCTGGCCGGCGTGCTGCCCGTGGCGGTGACCTCGAGCTCCAGCGGCGCCCGCGGCCCGGCAGGTGGTGCAGGTGGTGCGGCGCGATCGAGGCGGCGCGGATCGTCGCGGCCGCCGCGCCCGGCGCCGGCGGTGCTGGCCTTGACCCCTTCGGGGAGCTCGGTTTTCGCGGCAGGCTGGTCGTCTTCCCAGAATGCGTCCTTGCTCGCCGGGGTGTCCTGTTCCCAGAAGTTGTCAGCCATTCGTGCGTCCCTCAGTTCTTGACGTAAATCTCGCCGTTCGGGGCCTTGTAGTAGGTGCCCTTGTCCAGCTTGTCGCGCGATGCCTTGTCGGCCACGGGCACCGGGTTGTCTCGGCTGGTACCTGGCTGGCCGGGGGCCTTCTTCGCGCTTGCTGGTGCTGCCGGAGCGCCGCGGCCCTTGGTCTTGAGCGCGATTTCCTTTTCCAGTGCGGCAATGTCGCCGGCGGCGCGGGGGTCGCCCTGCTCCTGGCGCTTGCGCGCCGCGGTGAGCTCGCTGGTCAGTATCTGTACGGCCTCGCCGTCGCGCGCCGACTGCGTGGCGGCAGATACGCTGGTCGCGGGGCGGCTCCCGGTGGCGGCCGCTGGCGCTGGTGCTGCTGCTGGTGCTGGTGCTTTGCCGCGCGCCGCCTCCAGCTTGTCGCCGCCCAGCAGGTTGCCGTACATCGTTCGCTCTTCGTTGTACCGCCTCACGTCCTCCTGCGCGCCGGCCAGCTGCACAGCCTCGGGCGTGCCGGGCTTGCGCGCGCGCAGCATGAACGAGGTGTCGGCCTGGAGCGCGCGCAGGGTCTTGCTGGAGTCATCGATGCGCCGGCCCGCCTCGCTGTAGAAGGTCGTCCACCGCTTGCGGTCCTCGGCGTCCACCTTGCCGTTGCCGTTGGTGTCCTGTGACAGCCGCAGGCGGGCGGTTTCGGCGCGGGATTCGGCGGCGGCGGCCTGCGCGCCCATGGACTGGATGCGCGCCTCGGCCAACGGCCCCTGGACCTCGCGCATGTAGGATTCCTTGCGCTCCAGCTCCCGCTCTTTCAGGTCATTGGCCTGTCGGCGCTTATCGCGCTCCACCATGTCCTTGTAGCGGATCTCCGGCTTCACGTTGGCCAGCTGGTAGGCCGCGGCGATCACGCCGTCTTCGCTGGCCGGCAGTGTGTACTGGGTGGGGGTGCTGGTGCCGTCCGGCGCGACCATGTGGTACGTGACGGTCGAGCCGTCCGCGCTGGGCACCGGCTTGAACTGCTTGCCCGCCAGCGGCCCGGCCTGCGAGTCCGTCAGCAGTTCGGCGATGCCCTGGTGCCCCTTTTTCATGGCGTCGCGCACCCGGCGGTCCCACGCGGCGTCGGCGTGCTCCTGCGCGGTCTTCGTGAGGGTCATGGCCTCCGTGGGCTTGCCCTGCGCCATCAGCACTTCGGCCTGGCGCTTCACGCGCGCTTCCGGG
This sequence comes from Variovorax sp., assembly GCA_028292835.1. Classification (GTDB taxonomy): domain Bacteria; phylum Pseudomonadota; class Gammaproteobacteria; order Burkholderiales; family Burkholderiaceae_C; genus Variovorax. The sequence continues at coordinate 13,713 of JAQGLP010000109.1, read as the reverse complement.
GTGCTCAGGGCGGCGGCCGCGCTGTCGGCGCTGGCGCGGTCCCCGAATGCCTTGCCGTTGACCACCGGCGTGGCCTGCATGGATGCCGTGGGCCGCAGGGCGACCTCTTGCGGGTCGACGCCCGGGTCGACGCCCGGGTCGACGCCGATCTGCTCCGGCGCGCCGCCGGCGGCCAGCCGGTTGGCCTGTCGCACGTCCGAGCTCGCCACGCCGGCGTCGTCGTAGACCACGGGGTTGAGGCTGATGCCTGAGACGGTGGCGCCGTCCTGCACCTGGACCGGGGAGCCGGCGGTGCGCAGGGCGATCTGATCGTCCTCCACCCGCTTTTCGCGGCGGCGCCGGTCGTCCCGGTCCTCCTTGCGCAGGCGGATTTCCTCGTCCTGCATCTCCTGCTCGCGCTGTCGCTGCAGCCCGCGGTCAACGCCTACCAGCAGGCCGGCGGCGATGCCCCCAAGGATTCCCTTGCCCATGATCTTCCTCCTTCAGTTTTCCAGCTGCTGGAGCTGGCGCGTGATTTCGGTGCGCACGGTGTTCATGCGCTCGCGGTAGACGGCGTGCGCGTCCGGGTGGCGCGCTTGCAGGTAGGCCGCTCGCCCCTCGCCCCACCAGGCGGTGCAGCCCATGCAATCCGAGCCGTGCGGCATGCCTGCCTCGTAGAACGGGGCAACGGGCAGGCGATGCTCGGCCAGGAAGGCGTCCACCTGCGCGGTGGTCCATGGCTGGATGGGGTACAGCACCTCGATGCCCCCTTCGGTGCGGCCCGAGCGCGCCGGCGGGCTGGCGTAGTCGTCGTCGCGCTGGCCGCGCACGATGAGCGTGATGCCGTCGGCCAGCATGCGCGCGTGCATCGGGTTCATCAGCGTGCGGGCGCAGCACTCGTAGCGCGAGATGATCTTCACGGTCCGCCCGCTCACCATGCGGCCCAGCGGCGTGTTGTCCACAGGAACCACATCGCTGGCCAGTCCGTGCTCTTCGCGCACCTTGGCCACGTCGCTCTGGATCCGGACGATCGGCTGCGGCAAGTCACGCTCCACCTGCTCCAGCACGGCCAGCGTTTCGGGGAACACCTCGCCGGAGTCCAGAAAGTACACGGTCATGCGCGTCCAGTACGGTCGCAGCAGGTACAGCGCCGCGGTGCTGTCGCGGCCGCCGGAGAACTGGAAGGCGATGCGCTCGTGGCGATCGAAGGCGCTGGCCACCGGCGGCGCGTCGGGCAACCGGCGCAGGCGCAGCGTCAGCGGGATCACGCCCGCGAAGGCCGCGTCGTAGATCGGCGCGTCCTCGGGCACCAGGTCGCGCAGGCGGAATTCCAGCGGTTCATGGCCCAGAGCGTGGTTTGGATCCGCCAGGTCGAAGCCGGCGCGGCGCGCGACGTCCATGATCATGGCCGGCCGGTAGGCCATCGACAGGTAGCGCTCGCGCATGAGGGTGTTGCTGCCCTCTTCGGAGATCCGCGCCATGTCGAAGATGAACAGCACGCCGTCGGGCTTCAGAATCCGGAAGGCCTCGCGCAGCGTGACGCCCCAGTCATCCGAATGGCATAGGCTGAAGTTGAACATCACCACATCGGCGTAGCCATGGGGCAGGCCGGTAGCGTCGTAGCTGGCGGCCACGTGCTTCATGTCCGGCGGGCACAGGGCCAGCTGCGCCTCGCTGATGTTCACCAGGGTGAAGGCCAGGTCTGGGCGCGCGGCGGCCATGAGTTTGGCCAGCTCGCCCACGCCACAGCCCGCGTCAACGATCACCGCGCCTCGCGGCGGATCCATGAGCTCCAGCAGGCGGCGTGCATGCGCTTCCTCGGTGTCCCTCAGAAGAAACGAGTTGAGCACCCGCAGGCCCTTGGCCAGGCATTGCTCGGTGGCGTCGTTGATGGCTTGAACGTTGATCATGGTCAGATGGCGATCGCGATGGAGGCGGCGGCCGACGCGCCGGCAGCGGCTTGCTGGCCGTTGGCGGAGTCCACTCCCGCCTGCTGGTTGGCGACGCCCATGTTGATGTTCGCCGCGCTGCTGTTGCCCTGCATCGCGGTGCTGAACCCATGCCCCATGAGTTGCGCACCCTGCTGCTGCACGCCCAGCGGGACGGAGGCGTTGCCCACGGAGCTGTTGCCAGAGTTCAGTCCGATCTGCGCTTGCGTGGCGGTGTTTTGCACCACCCCGCGGCCCAAGCCGGCGGCGTCCATCAGCTTGGCGGATCCGACGGCTTCGATCCGGTCGCGCGCGCTGTTGGCCGCTCCCGCCTTGATCTTGGCCGCGCCCAGGTCCATCGCTCCTTGCAGGGCCAGGGACTTGCCGCTGCCGGCGGTGACTCCACGGCGCTCCAGGGCTTGCTGGGAGCCCTGGCGCTCCACGTTCAGCGCGATTTCGCTGTCCGCCACCGCTGCGCGCGCGGCCGCCTCTCGGCGGGCCGGGGTGTTGAAGGTGATCGCGTCGTTGGCGATCCGGTCTTCGATCGGCTGGAACGTGGTCTTGTAGCGGTCGCGCTCGTCGCGCACGGACGCCAAGGCCTCCTGGCTGAGGTCGCGCTGGATGGTGGACTGTTCCCGGGCGACTTGCGACGCTGCGGCGCGGTCGGGCGCGCTGTCGGTGTAGACCTGCTTGTACCAGTCCAGCGCCTCCTTGCTGATGTCAGCGTTGCGCAGGGCTGCCTCTTGGGCGATGCGGGTATCTGGGGCTTCAGCGCACATCGGGCGGCTCCTTCAAGATCTTGACGAATTGGGTTGCCACCTCGTCGTATCGCATGCGGCGCATGAGGACGGCGGCGTTGTTGACCTTTTTGCTGTTCGCGGTGATCTGCGTCACCCCCAGCTGGCGGAGCACGTCTTCGGCGTACCGCAGCAAGGCCAGCATCAAGAAACCGTTGGGACGGTGCGCGGCGCGCAAGTAGAGGGTGTCTTCCTCGGCGACCGTGGAGCTGGTATGCAGCGATTGTCCGAGATACATGCGCAGGTGACCAGCCAGTTCTGCCCCTCGGCGCACAGTGAACTGCACGCACCGGCCGGCACGCTCCATGGCGAACACCCGGTCGTAGTCGGGCCGCATGCGCAGGCCGTGGCGGTACTTTTCCGTCTCCCGCCAGTGCTCTTCGTGCAGCGGTGCCAGTTCTTCGAGGATGGCGCGAAAGCTCTCCACCTGGATGGCGTACGCGCCGAATGTCACCGCAGGAAACCGGCCAGGGCTGACCGCGCAGTCGGGCAGGTGGAAAGCCTCGGCCTCGATCATGGCCGCCATCTCGGGGGTGAGCGGCTTGCCCAGGTGCTTGGCCATGGCCATGCGGAAGCGATGAACGGGGGTGCTGCTCATTGCGGCGGCTCCGGCCAGGTGATCGAGGTGGGGTAGCCGGGCTGCTCGGTGATTTTTCGCAGCGCGGTGCGGTACTGGCGCCAGGCTTTCTCGCCGGTCTTGTTGTCGTCGTCCTGCATGGCGTCAACTTTCTTGTCGGCCTTATCCAGCAGGCGCTCGCGCTGCAGGCGCGCTGCTGCTGCAGCTGCTTGGGCGTCGGTCTTCCATGCCCCATTCTGGAAGTCCCAGGCGGCCGTCGCGCTCGCCTTGGGCGGAAACGCCACGAGCTTGCGGTTCTTGACGTAGTGGGAGGTGTCCGTCTCGGTCGAAACGGCCAGCGCGTCCTCCGTTGGGCCGAGGTTCATTTCCACCTCGGAGCCGGGGCAGCCGATGATTCGGTCGATGCGGCCGGTGGCCATGTCGAAGATGGCGAATTTCATTTCACCGTCTCCAGCGAGTAGGCGGCGCGCGTCGTCATCACCGCGCCAGTTGCACCGTTGGTGCTGATCGGGACGTACGTCACCGTGTAGGTGACAGAGCCGACCCCTGGCTGGTCGGTCACGGGCGGCAGCGTCATCACCGACTGCGGCACGATCGCGCTGGTGCTGAATATCTCGGTGCCGTTGCGGCGCACGCGCCAGTTGCCGGTCACTACGTCATCTGGCGGTGACGAAACCACGCCGCCGAAGATGATGACCACCTGGCCGCCCTTGGATATGAAAGTCGGCAGGGTGCACAGGGTCTGCTCGGTGCCGGCGAGCAGGTTGATCGCGCTGCCCGCGGCGACGCTGCGCGGGATGGTGACGGCCTCGCCGGCGATGTTGACCGAGTCCACCGCGTTGACGGCGGCGGCCGTCAAGACGCCGGAGAAGGTGCCGGTGGCGGCGCTGAGGGAGCCGGCGAAGGAGCCACTGGCGGCCGATAGCGCGCCGGAGTAAACCGCGTTGCCGGCGATGATGCTCAGTCCTGGCGCCTGGATCACGCCATCGACGTCAGCGTAGAAGTACCGCCCGTTGTTGTAGTTGCCGATCATCAGGCCCTGCGGCCCAAGGTGCGCCCCGGTCGTCCCGGCGGCGGGCCAGCCGAAGCCGCTGAACGATCCCACGTTGATCTGTCCGCGGATGCTGGCGTTGTTGATGTAGAAGTCGCCGGCGGACGTCGCCGCCCAGCCGGTGCCGGCGGGCGAGTAGGTGTCGTTCCAGTTCGTGGACTTGATGTAGCCGGGCCCGATGACGATGCCGCTTGTCTCGCCACCGATGCGGCCTGTCTCGGCGTAGATCGTGCCGCGCACCACGGCGCCTGTGAACTCCGCGCCGCCGCTGCCGAAGATGCGCCAGCCAGCAGCACCGCCCACGTAGTTGGGCGAGCCGATGTACTGGCCCACGCCGATGCTGCCGGACGTGATCTTCGATGCCGACAGGTTGGCGATCTGCGCGTTGTCCACCACCAAGTTGCCCAGCAAGCCGGAGGTGGCGATCAGGTACTGCGTGACCGTGTAGCCCACGGCGATCGCGCCGAAGTTGCCGCTGGACACCACCTTGTTGGTCGAGAGGTCGATCGCCCCTTCGGCCAGGTGCTGCGCCTCGATCGCCAGGTCGCTCACATCGCCGGGCCCGACCTGGCCGGTGATGGCCTGCACGCCGTTGGTGCCGCCGGCCGGGCTCTCCGACTTCACGCCGTCTACCGTCTCCCACTTGATCCAGATGTGCCAGATGGTGTGCGGCGGCACCGGGTGGGCGAACACGGTGCCTTGGAACTGCGTGAGCTCGTGGGCGTCGGCGAACGTGGGCAGCGGGCCGCCCGACGCGCGGGTGGTGCCGTAGACCACGGTGCGGCCGTGGCCGTGGCCCTGCGTGTAGAACGCGGCGTCGCACTGGATGATCAGGTAGGTGAAGCCCGCTGCCACGGTCAGGCCGGTGGGCGTCGGCGGCGGGGTCAGGTCGCGCTCGTAGGGCGCGTCGGTGGTGCCGGTGACCACGTAGGTGCCCCGGCTGCCACCCGGCGCCAGGTTGCGCAGGCTGCCTGGCCGCAGCGCCCAATCGGACGGCATGCCGGTGTAGCCGGCCAGCACGCGCACCTGCTCGCGCAGCCGGTCGAGGAAGTTGGGGCTGCTGACCGGCGGCAGATCGGGGAGCTGTGCCATTTAGACCGTCTCCCCCACGCTGGTGGCCAGCACCACCGCCTGCACGGCGCCGGTGGTTTCCACCTGCAACTGGCATTCGGGCGCAGTGAAGCCGGCCGGCAAGGGAAAGGCATCCTCGCCGGTGGCGGTGAGCGTGGCTCGCACCTTGTCGCCGCCAGGCTTCGAGAGGACGTCCGGCCGGTAGGCCACCAGCGCGTCGATCTGATCGGAGGTGAACGGCCCGGCGTCGATCTTGAGCGTGACCGGGTAGCTGTCGGCCGTGACCTTGGCCCAGGCGAAGTTCACGTAGCCGGTGACGAACTCCTTGGAGCGGAATACGGCCGTCATCAGCGCGGTGCCGGCATCCCACTTCTTCACGTCCGTGCCATCCAGCACGTACAGGCAGTCCTGCAGCTTGTCGAACCAGCAGGCGTCGTAGCCCTTGTCCAGGAAGAAGATGCCGGCGGGGTTGAGCGGATCCAGCAGGAAGCCGCGACGCACCGCGGCGCCGCCCTCGCCCTCGGTATAGAAGCACAGATACGCGCCCTCGTACTCGCCGGCCACCATCGTGGCGGGGTGCATGGCCTGCCAGTCGTCCCGCGTGAGCAGGCCGTCGGTCAGCAGCTTGGCGCCGGCGTCGCCGATGTAGCTCAGGCCGTCCTCGCCCGGCCACGCAACGCCGTGGCCGAAGCTCACCGCGGCCGCCGGCGCGACGCATGCCTGCCCTTCGATGGGCAGCGAATCCATGCTGTCGGGGCTCGATCCGGTGATGAGCAGCGGCCGCCCGGTGGTCAGGCCCAGCATCTTCTGGCCCCAGGTGCCGATGGCAAGCGCGAAGGCATCGGGCGGCAGGATTTCATTGGCAATGGGCCAGGCGTACGGCACCTCCGGCACGCAGAACCGAAAGGCTCCAGCGCTCACGCCCGCCAGCATGCCCGCCCACAGGCCGGTGAGGTGCTTCAAGTCCGCCGGCGGCATCAGCCAGTTGGCCGTCTCCAGCACCCGCCCGCGGGCGCGCAGGTCGTCGGTGGTGCTGGTCACGCCGGCGGCAATCTCGCGCAGGAAGAAGAACTCGGTGTCGCCGCGATCGCCGCTGACGGTGACGTAGATCCGCACGCGGTTGATGACGAACGAGCCCGATGGCGGCGCCTCGATGTTGCTGATCGCCAGCGTCGCGTCCTTCTTGCACACGCATTCGAGGGAGATCGCCGACTGCGCGCTCTCTTCGCCCTTGTCCGTGACGAACGTGTAGACCACGTAGCGGCTCTCGGTGCTGGTGGAGACGCCACCGCTGGCGGCCAGGATGGGCGCGCTCACCGGCGCCGGCACGCCCAGCTGGCGCCAGGCTACCGGCATCGGCCCGGCGCCCAGCGCCATCGTGTTGTCGGTCCACTTCGGGAAGCCGTCGCCGGTGTAGTAGGTGCGCTCGGTGGTGTCCTGGCTGTCGAAGCCGCGCACCGCATGCACCCGCGTGCTCCACGTGAGCCAGTAGTTCGCGTCGCTCTTGACGTCCCGGCCCATGCGGTAGATGGTCTGGCGCGTGGCCGGCACCGTGGCCACCGCCAGCGGCTGGCGCCAGGGCTGGAAGTCCCCGCGCCCTGGCTTCTGATTGAGCGACTGCACCCCTACTGTGTCGGCCAACAGCTTCGGGTGCAGCGCTCGCGCAGCGCCGGCAAAGACGCCAAGGGTGAGCTTCATCAGGCGATCCCGTGCAGCGTCATCATCTTCTGCACCAGCGCCAGGCCGTCAGCCAGCGTCATGCCGGTGCGGTTGACCACCTGATACGAGCCCTTGAGGTCGTTGGTCGCGTACAGCATGGCGTGCGGCGGCAGCGTCACGCCGGTCAGGTCCGGTGCGGCCAGGCCAGTGCCGCCGGTCACGTCCGTTTGGTTGTAGCCGTGGTAGACCTTGTTGTTGCCCGGGTCCACGAACAGCCAGCGCACCGACTTGCCGGCGGCCCACACCGAGTCGTACAGGACGTCCTGAGCCGGCGCCGAGACATAGAAGCGCCAGGAGAAGTTGGCCGCCGAATCGCGCACGAACGCGGTGATGAAGTGGCTCGAGATACCGAACTGCGCCAGGCCGGTGAACGCGGCGGTTTGATCGTCCTTGTCGAACACCATCGCCACGAACAGCGGCTTCGTGTAGACCCCGGCGGCGATCAGGGCCGTGACCGAGCCGTATTCGGAGCCGGCTTGGTTGTTGAACATCCCGCCGACGAACGCGCCCTGAGCACCAGCTGGCGTGAGCGCGGAGCCCACCTTGGAGGTGAGGCTTGCCGGCGCGGCCTGCGTCGTCATTTCCAGCGCGCCGATCGCGTCGGAGGCGTACCACGAATTGCCGGTGATGATCTGCACGCTGAACAGGTCATCGGTGAAGGTGTCGGTGGCGTGCAGGATCAGCGTCTGGGTCGTGGGCAGGGCCCAATTGATGCCGGTGTCCGCGATCATCCGCAGGCTGGTGCCGGAGACGTCGAAGTTGCCGGCCTGGTTGCCGCCGCGGATGGTGTACGTGCCCGCCGGCAGGGTCTGCATCACGTAGGGGAACGAGCCCGGTTTCGTCGGCAGGTTCGGCACCGAGACATTCGAGCAGTCGATGTTGGTGCGCTTGGGCACCGCGTTGCCCAGCGTCGCCAGCATGACGTAGCGCGGGTCGGTCGTGTTGCCGTACTTGGTCGTGATATTCCACGTGCCGTTCGGGCCGGTCATTTCCGTGAAAACGCAGTAGTAGCGGCAGCCCAGCGCGGCCAGCTTGAGCAGGTTGCGGCGGTGCGCTTCGGCGTATTGCGCCGAGGGCAGCCACACCTGCTTGATCCAGTCGCTGGCCTGCTGCGGCGAAGCATAGTCCTGATGCGAGGCGCCCTCGTAGGCGCCCACAGGCAGGCCGCTGGCCAGGGCCATGTGCATCGGGACGGTCTGCGCGCTGCTCTCGGAGCTGTTGAAGATCATGCGCAGCTGCTGGTTAGCCAGGGTGTCGTAGCCGTAGACCGTCGAGACGGCCACGGCCGGCGCAACCGTCTGCTCGATGCGCCAGCGCAGGCCGTAGACGTCCACGAACAGGAACACCACCTTGTAGTTGGTGCCGTTGACCAGCCCGGTGAAGGCGCCGCCGGCCGCCGGGTTGGTGTAGACGCCAGCGTTGCCGGGAACTGCGGTGGCGCTGCGCGCGGCCGTGATGCCGCCGCCGGCGCCCGCGATGACCTGTTCGTCGGTTGGCGTCGAGGCCGAGGGGCACAGCGCCATGTAGCAGGTGACGTCATCGCTTGACCACACTTTCGGCGCCAGCGAGCCGGTGCCGATGGTCACGGCCGTGACGTAGACGTCGCCGTTGACGTACGGGGCGATCGTCACCGAAGAGGCGCGGGCGATGACCGGCGCGGTGAGGCGCGCGGTGGTGATGGCGCCATAGACGGCCTGCGAGCCCACCAGCCGGTGCACGCGCGCAGCGGTCAGCGCCGCGTCGAACGTGTCCCAGCTGCGCAGCGACAGCACGCCGTAGTTCGCGTGCGCCTGGCCACTGTCCTTGCCGGCCTCCGTGGGGTTGACCACGTAGAACGTGCTCATGGTGTCCGTCACCGTGATGATCGGACCCGCCGGCGAGTTGCTGCGCGCCTTGTAGTGGTCGGTGTCGATGACTTCCAAGTAGACCGGCTCGCCGCGGCAGAACAGCCAGGACTCGAGGTTCGCGTTGTCGAACTCGTTGCCGTTGCACTTCTTGGCGGTCTGCGGCGTCCACCAAATGCGCACCGCCTTGCCGGTGGTGAAGCCGTGGCCCACGTGCGTGAAGACGTCGGTGGCCGGGTTGACGGTGATCAGCGTTTTCGTGTGGTTGAGGAACTGCACCCAGTTGGCGCTGCCCGCCCAGGCCGGGCCGGTATTCCACACCTCGTTTCCGCGCTCGAGATAGACCTTGTGGGTCGAGCCCAGGCCGGTGCCGCCCAGGAGGCCCACTGGCGAGGCGATGGCGCCGGTACCGTCCTTGAACAGCGCCGCCATCGCAGCCTCGTAGCCGGCCGTCGAGCGCACCGGCAGGCACACCCACGGGTCAGCGCCGATGCGGTTGGCCAAGTCGATGATGAACTCCCACGGCACGATGCCCTGCAGCCCGCCGGCGCCGTGGCGCAGGGTCTGGGCGTCGGGCCGCACGCGGTCGGTCCAGTCCGTCTCCACGTTGCCGGACCCGTTGGTCCAGTCCATGGTGCGCAGGATCTTGACGTCGAGCCCCGCGTGGAAGGCCAGGAAGTCAGTGCTCCAGATGTTGCCCGCCTGCCAGGCGGTGAGCTGGCCCGGCATGATGATCCGCACGCCGGTGCACGGCCCGGTGCAGTACAGCAGCACAGCGTTGTTCACGTTGCTGTGGGTGTAGGTCTGCGGCGAGGTCTGGCTGCGCGTGCCCGGGTCGGCGAACGAATTGCTCACCTGAATCTTGCAGCCGTTCGGGTTGAGGATGGTGTAGTCGCCCAGCGGCAGCGACTTCTGCACGTTCGAGTCACTGACGAGGATGCGCCACACGCCGATGCCGGTGGCGTCGATTAGGTTGCCACTGTCTTCGTTGACGCCCGACAGAACCCAGGCCGAGCCGTCCCAGCGCTCCCAGACGCCGGCGTTGTACATGATGTTGTTGAACATCCATGCGCCGTTCCAGTTCGTCACCCAGGCCAGGTTCAGGCCCATGTCCATGACGTCAACGCCAGGGGTGGTCGGCTCGCCCGGTGCCAGGGCGGCGGTGAAGTAGACGCCCGACACCGTCATGCGCATGGTGTTGGTCGCGTGGGTGTTGGTCAGCGCCGTTGGCACGCCGTTCACGACCTGATACAGCTCGATGGTCGTGGTGCCAGCGGGGATGAGGCCAACCAGCTGGCCGGTGATGCCGGTGGCGGACTCGATGAAGACGCCGACGCTGGTGCGCCCTGCCGGATAGGGCAAGCCGGCGATGGTGATCGGGCCGGTGGCGCTGCCCTTGCTGGTGAGGGTGGCGTCGAGGGTGAAGTCCACGCGCGTGCCGAGCTTCGAGGAGTCGCCGGTTTGCGAGCCTGGCGCATAGGCGATGCCGGTCGAGGCGCCGCCGAAACGCACCAGCGGGACGAATTTCAGTTCGACCGCGGAACTTCCGCTGCCGCCGCCGGTGGGCATCGAGTCACGGATCGCCTGGCACTGGCTCACCACCGTGTCCAGTGAGGCGCGCGACACGTTCATCAGCTGCAGCAGCTGGTTGTTGGTGGCGATCAGCGTCGCCATCTGTTCGGAGGTAGTCGGCATGGGATTTCTTCCTTACGCTGGTGAATAGATTTCGAGGCCAAAGACGTCCACGCCGTACTCCGCGCCGGATGCCTGGTTGCAGACGCAGTAGTGGAATGCCGACTGCGACGGCGATGGGGTCAGGTTGGTGTTGGCGTAGTACGCCCCGGGCGTCACGCTCATGTCGTCCACGCGGTAGATCACGCCCGCCCTGGAGGCGCCGCCGGGCGGCACGAAGATCACCAGCTCATAGATCGCCGTGCTGCTCATTGGGAAGCCGGCGCCGAGGTCCACGCGGGTGGGGACTCCAAAGACGCCGTTGTTGCACCAGCGCAGATTCGTCTCGCCCGGGTCCATCGACACGCCGAAGCAGTTGGCGATGCCGCCGTTCGCCGTGATGTTGCCGGCGGTGAGCGGCGGGCTTGACACGCCGTCCGAGGTCCCGAAGTACCACACGCCGGCAGCACCTGGGTTCACGGCGCCGCCGAAGCGCCCGCGAAACAGGCCACCCCAGAACGTCGCCAGCTGGCCGCCGTTGGGACGCAGGCCGGCTTGCGCGTTGGCGCCGGTGCCCGTCACGAAGGAATGCCGCGGCACCGACGACAGGCTGCTGGCGGTGTCGATGTCGCGGTTGAGGAGCGTGCCCATCGCTTCGAGCGAAACCCCCGACATGGAGAAGCCGCCGCCGTTGGGGGCCGGGATGGCGTGGCGCTCCTGCCAGCGGCGCATCGGCGAGCGATCGGTCGTGACCAACTTCCAGCGGCTGTCGGTGCCGTCATATTCGAGCGAGACAGTCTCGCCAGGCATCAGGATCACGTGCCCGCGGCTGATCGCGCCCACGTTCTTGAAGCGGTTGGCCGCCGTGCTCGAGGCGTTGTCCTCGGCCAGCACGATCAGCTTGTCGGTCGTGGCGTTGGACAGGCGCCGCACCGTGCCGGCCGCCGCGGCCGCCAGGCCGGTGATCACCATGCTGACCGATGGAGACAGGCGCAAGGTGGTGGCGGTGGACCAGCCGGCCGGCGCGTAGTCGTTCTGATTGGCCGCCGGCGAGACTGAAACGACGCTGGGAGCGCCGCCGCCGCCCGCGATGGCTATGTCGCCAGCGCCCAGCAGACTGGCGCCGTTGATGGTCTTGATCGAAGTACCGCTCACCAGCGGGGCTTGGACGGCTATGTCGCCCGCGCCAAGGACGCTGCTGCCGTTGATGGTCTTGATGCTGGTGCCGCTCACCAGCGCGGACTGATAGCCGGCCAGCTGGTGGTTGCCCCAGCCGAAGGCGGTTGACCACTGCGACTGTGCCGCGGTGGTCGGGATCGAGTAGCCGGAGGCGTACGACAGGGTGAGCGTGGTGGCGGTGAAGGCGACACCCAGGCCGGCCGGCACCGTCACGGCTTCGAGGCCGCCGACCGTGACGTTGCCCGCGCCCAGCAGCGACACGCCGTTGACCGTCTTGATGCTGGTGCCGGAGACGAGGTACGGCTGGTAGCCCGCCAGGCTGCCGCTTTGCCAGTTCAACAGCATCTGGGCGACGAGCACCTGCAGCTCTGTGACGCCCCCGCCAAGGGATAGCGTCAGGCCCTCGAACTCCGGGATCTGGCTGGCCGCTTGGGTCGCGAGCGTTGCGGCAGCTTCGGAATCCTCCTTCGATTCCTGCGCCGCGGTCGCCGCCGATGCCGCCTGGAACGCGCTGGCGCCGGCCGCGCCCGCACTGGCAGATGCCGCAGCCATTGCCGCTTGAGCCGCATCGAGGGCCGGCGCCACGGCGTTCTGGCTGATCGCGTCGAGCGAGCAGTCGGCGTCGGGCACCTGCACGTTCTCCACGCGCCAGTGCGCCATGCCTCGCGGCGAGGCGTCGAAGGTGTAGACGCTGCCGGTCGTGCCCAGCCCGGTGCTCGGGTGGTTCGGGAACAGCGCCATGACCGCCACGCTGTCGACCGTGAGGGCGCGGTACTCCTTGGGCACGATGAAGCCCTGGTACACATCCACCTGGTCGAGCCTGGCGGTGACGCGCGTACCGTCCGGTGCTCCGTGCAGCGTGACGATGACGTTGCGGGTCGGTGCGGTCATCCTGTGGTCCTCGTTAGAGCTTCATGCGCCGCGAGCGCAGGAGCGCCCTGGTGTTGCCGTTGTCGGCCGTCATGGCTGCGTGGTTTAGAAAGGCGTCGTAGTCGTGGCCGTAGTCCACGGCCAGATCCCGGTCGGTCCAGGGCTTGCCGCCCATTCGCATGAGCCGGCTATGCACGCCGCGCTTGACCATTTCGATGTGGTGCGTCAGCAGGATGTTCGGCAAGGTGATGGCGGCCAGGGATGGGCGCAGCGCCGCGAGGATGTCTATGTCGCCATGCGGCTGCACCTCGAAGATCACCGTCTCGCCGGCCGCGTCGAGGATGAACGGCGGCTCGTCGGCCGTGAAGCGCGGGTGATCCTCGGGGTTCTGCGGATCCTCGGTGGCGCACCACTGCAGCACCTGGCCCCAGCTCACGCGCAGCACGCGCGTGACTTCGGTGCGGGCCGTTGGCGCGTACAGGCCGTAGTCCAGCCGGTCTTCCTCAGCCACCAGCGAGACGCTCTCGCGCCACAGGCCGGTGCGCTCGCAGATTTCGCGCGCCACCGCCAGCAGGTGCTGGTCCACCAGCGGGGCCGTGATGCCAGGCAGTTCGGGCATCACGTAGTCGTAGAAGTCGGACAGGGCTTTGCTCATCGCAGGAAGCCTCCCGACAGCTTGGCCATCAGTTCAACGCGCGCGCTCTCCACGTGCGCGGCGTCCTTGCTCTCGGCCCGGGCGATGACGTAATCCACCACCGGGCGGAAGAACTGCGCGTCCAGTGGCAGGGCGGCCGATCCGGTCAGCGGCGCAATCTCGCCCCACTTGCCGATGAACAGGTCCGGGCGCGTGTTGCGGATGCTGTTGACGGCATCCAGCACGAAGCCTTCCAGCTCCGTGGTGCCGTGCCGGGCCCCGGCGACGTCGTTCAACGTCGCGCGGGCCGACACCAGCACCTGGGCCACTGTGCGCGCCATGGCTTACCGGCCTCCGCGCTTGCCGCGGGTCTGGGCCGCGGGCTGCTTCTTC
>JAQGLP010000101.1 GCA_028292835.1 Variovorax sp. | reverse complement strand
GTCGGCCCTTCGGGCGCCGGCAAGACCACCTTGCTCAAGTGCCTGTCGGGCCTGCTCGCACCGACGCGCGGCACCATCCGCGTGAACGGGCATGACGTGACCTCACCCCCCGAGGAGATGGCCATCGTGTTCCAGGAATACGGCCGCAGCCTGTTCCCGTGGAAGACCGTGCGCGAGAACGTCGAGCTGCCCTTGCGCGAGCGCAAGGTGCCCAAGGATCAGCGCCGGCGCATGGTCGATGCGGCGCTCGAAGCCGTGGCGCTCGCGGGCGTCGGCGACTCCTATCCCTGGCAACTGTCGGGCGGCATGCAGCAGCGGGTCGCGATCGCGCGCGCCGTCGCCTACCAGCCCAAGGTGATGGTACTCGACGAGCCTTTCGCCGCGGTCGATGCGCAGACGCGGGCCGACCTCGAAGACCTGATGCTGCGCCTCTGGAGCGAGCTCGCCTTGACGGTGATCTTCGTCACACACGACATCGACGAGGCCGTGTACCTGGGCCAACGGGTGCTCGTGCTGTCGTCTTCTCCCACACGGGTGCTGGATGACGTGCCAATCGACATTCCCGGGCCGCGCACGCAGGCGCTGACGCGGGTCGAACCCGGTTTCGCGGAACTGCGAACGCGTGTCTATCAGGGCATCCAGGCCGCGAAGGCGAAGAAGGTGGCCGCATGAAACGCCGCGCGCTGCTGGGCACGATCGGGGCTGCCGCCCTGTCGGTCTCGGGTGCCGCGAGCACCTGGGCGCAGACGCCGGTCTTTCCGAAGCCCGGCAAGGTGATCCGTATCATCGTCGGCTTCGCGCCGGGCGGCCCGACCGACACGCAGGCGCGCGTGCTGGCACAGGAGATGTCGAAGTCGCTCGGCACCTCGGTCATCGTCGAGAACAAGCCCGGCGCCAGCGGTGGTATCGGCGCCATGGAGGTCGCGCGCGCGGAGCCCGACGGCCATACGCTGATGTACATCTCCGACGGTGTGATCACCCAGAATCCGCACACCCTGAAGTCCGTTCAGTACGACGCGTTGAAGGACTTCACGCCCATCGCGCAGACCACTGCGGGCGGCGTCGTGTTGGTGATGACGTCGTCGCTGCCGGTCAAGACCGTGAGTGAACTCGTGGCGTACGGCAAGGCCCATCCGGGGACGCTCTCGTATGCGTCGTTCGGCACCGGCACCGTGTCGCACATCTACGGCGAAGTACTGCGACAGGCGACGGGCATCGACCTGGTCCATATCCCCTACAAGGGCAGCGCCGACGCGCTCAAGGATCTGCTGGCCGGCCGGGTGCAGCTGATGTTCGACTCGCCTTCCACAGCGGCGCAATATGCCAAGGACGGCCGCTTGCGGATTCTCGGCAGCGCCGGCGAGAAGCGACGCAGCCTGATGCCCGACACGCCCACGCTGCTCGAACTCGGCCTGCCGGGCTTCGAGATCCGGGGCTGGAACGGGCTCTTCGGACCGGCAAAGATGAGCGATGCGGTGCTGCAGCCGCTCTATGCGGGTGTCAGAACAGCGATACGGACAAAAGCCTTTCAGGACGCTCTGGTCATGATGGCCTTCGATCCGGTCGACGAGACGCCGGCGCAATTTGCCAAGGTCGTGAAGCGTGACCATGATCGTTGGGGTGCCTACGTGCGGCAGGCGAAGATCACGCCGGAATAGACCGTCAGGGCACGTTCCCAACGCCGTGCATCAGGCATGCTTCTATACGAACTGTGGTGGGGAGGAGTGGTGCTGAATCGGGTCGAACCGCCCGCCACCAGGGCGACCTAAGCCGGGCGGATCTTTTCTGCCACACCACCGATGTCCGACAGGGCGCAGGACCTGCCCTTTGCGCTCGGTCGCCATGGTCCGCGATGCCTTGTAGATCACTGCGACAGCGGGACCGTACAGCCCATCGGCGATAGCCTTCATGATGCCTCCCGATGCCGATCGGCTGTTGGCACTGCGCCAGCGCGGCGCCCGGATAATCGTCTACCAGGGGACCAGTGATCCGGTTTTCTCCTTCAACGGCACGGCCACGTGGTACGCGCGCCTGAATGCCGCCAACGATGGCGACGCGGCCTCGATCGTTCGGTACTTTCCGGTGCCCGGCATGAAACACTGCGTTGGAGGTCCCGCGACCGACCATTTCGACGAGCCCGCTGGTGGGATGGGTCGAGCGGGGCATTCCTCCCGATTCGGTGATCGCCAACGCACGCGGCGCAGGCGCCAGCAGCGTCAACTCGGAAATTCCGGCGACTTGGTCGCCTGAGCGTAGCCGCCCCCTCTGCGCGTACCCCAAAGGTCGCCCGGTACGTGAGCGGCAACATCGAGCGCGCCGCGAGTTTCGCCCGCCATTGAATGCCAGCAAATCCAAGAATCCCTATGATCTCGTCTTCTTTCGAACTCCCGGATCCCAGTCGCTGCACCTCGTGTCGCAGCGTCTTGTTCGGCGATCTGGTCACCATAACCGTCGCGGATGTGGCTGCGGCGGCCGAGCCATCTTCGTCGCCGCTTCGGACCACGTCGACGACGCCGCGCATTCCCATGGCATTGCCAAGGACGGAATTCGTCTACGAATCAATCGTCGACCTGGCGCCACCTTGCAGCTCGGGGTATCGCCACTTGGCGAACACTCATGGTGCCGATTACCGGAGGTACTTTCAAAGGGCTGGGCCTGCGCGGCACCATGCTGGCGGGAGGCGCCGACCGGCAGCTGGTGCGCCGCAATGGCTCAGTGGATCTCAATGCCATTTACGAACTGCAAATGAACGACGGCGTCATCATTTCGGTGATCAACCGCGTGCTTTTGCGGCGGCCCAAGGACGCACCGGCTATGTCTTCTTGAACATCGAATTGACGGCCCCCGAAGCTCCGCGCTGGCCGAACCTTAGGAGGCTCGGGCCTGCGCCATGCGCATCAAGGAGTTGGAGCGCGACCTGCTGCGCAAGGACCGGGCGCTGGCGGAGACTGCGGCCCTCCTGGTCCTGTTAAAAAAAGTGTCGGCGATCTTCAACCGAGGCGAGGACGAATGATCGGCCTCGACTGGCGATGCTTCACTGGCTGGGCGTGAAGCCGTCGTACTCGCGGCCTCGTGTGAGCGATGACAACGCCCATGCGGAATCGTTGTTCCGCACGGCCAAGTACCGCCCGGAATTCCCCGCCAAGGGCTTCGGCAATCTCGAGCATGCGCGCTCCCGGGCGGGCGGCTTCGTGCGTTGGTACGACCATGACCATCGACACAGCGGCATTCGCTACGTCAGTCCTGCGCAGCGTCACGCCGGTGAAGACTACGCCATCCTGGCTGCTCCCCACGAGCTGTACACCCGGGTCCGGGCGCTCAACCCGGCGCGCTGGTCCGGACCGACCCGCAACTGGTCACCCATCGGCGCGGTGACCCTCAACCCTGAGCGCGACTGTATCGTGCAGACGCATTCGATGTCAGTAAACATACAGCCCTTGGCTGCATGAACGAGGCGACAGCTACCTTGACGCGCGCCGACCGCGAGCGCCTGTTTACGAACGCGATTTGTCTTTTAACCGTTGGCGGTAGCGCTATCAATTGCATAGAATTGGACTCATGAAGCCCGATGTTCTCCCCGCCGCGCGCCGCGCTCGCCGCGGCAGTGGCGCTGTCACCCTCCACGACGTCGCAAAGCTGGCCGGGGTCGCACCCATCACCGCATCGCGCGCGCTCAGCACACCTTCGCAGGTGTCTGCTGACGTTCTCCAGAAGGTCAGCGACGCCGTCCGCCGCACCGGCTATGTTCGCAATGGTCTGGCCGGAGGCTTGGCCTCCGCCCGGAGCAGGTTAGTGGCAGCGGTCGTGCCCACCATCACCGGCCCGGTGTTCCTGCAGACGATCCAGGCGTTAACGCAGGCGTTGGCCGAGCACGACTACCAGTTGATGCTTGGACAAAGCGGCTACGTGAATTCGCGCGAGGATGCGCTGCTCGAGGCCATCATCGGACGACGCCCGGACGGTATCGTGCTGACGGGCATCATGCATTCGGCGCCGGGGCGCAAACGCCTGCTCGCTGCCGGTATCCCGCTGGTGGAGACCTGGGACCTGACGCCGACTCCGCTCGACATGCTGGTGGGGTTCTCACACGTGGACGTCGGTGGTGCAGTCGTCGATTACCTCCGCAAGAAAGACAGACGCCGGTTTGCCATGGTCGCTGGCGATGACGAACGCTCGGTAAGGCGCCAGCATGCGTTCGAGGCTGCAGCCCGCGCCGCCGGGCTTCCGGAGGTGTGCTCGGTGACAGTGCCTGCGCCCACGACGCTCAAGAGCGGGCGTGGCGCGCTGGCCGAGCTGCTCAAGGCCGGGAAGAAGTTCGATGCGGTGTTCTGCAGTTCGGATCTGCTGGCGCTCGGCGTGATGATCGAAGCGCGCTCGCGGAACATCGCAGTGCCTGGACAGCTTGCCATCGTGGGCTTCGGAGATCTCGACTTTGCCGCCGATCTGGAGCCCTCGATGACATCCGTGCGCGTCGATGGCCATGCCATTGGACGACAGGCGGCACGCTTCATCATCGATCGGGCAGAAGGTCGTCCGGGCGGCCCCACAGTGGTGGACGTGGGCTTCACGATTGTGGAGCGCGAGAGCGCCTGAGGCGGATCGCGGTCCGACGGCCGCTGGGCGTGAACTTAATTGCACGGTAAAGCTACCGGTCTTTTAAAACCCTCAGTCGATGCATTGAGGATAAGTACCTAATCAAAAAAACTTGACCGCAAAAAAGGTAGCGCTACCATAACGTGCTGACACGGTAGCGCTACCGTATTTCCACACATCCAGAAGTCACAGTGACCACACCGCAGGAACTCAAGCAGACGATCTCGTACGGACTGCTGTCATTTCCGCTGATCGATTTCGATGCTGACCTCCGGTTCGCACCGAAGCCCTGCGTAGAGCGTCTCCAGTGGCTTATGCACTACGGTGCCACAGCGCTCTTTACAGCCGGCGGTACCGGGGAGTTCTTCTCGCTTGAACCGCAGAAATACAGCGAGGTCGTGCGCACCGCCGTGCAGACCTGCCGAGGTCGCATGCCCATTATTGCCGGTGCGGGCGGGCGGCGGCGCGATGCTGGCGATCAAGTACGCACAGGAAGCGGAGTGTCCTGTCCGCCCGCCTCTGTCTGAACTGAAGCCGCACGAGTTCGACGAACTCGGGCATCTGATCTCGAAGCTCGGTTCTCAGTAATTTAAGTTCCAGAGGAGACAAACATGAAGAGATTTCTCAGTATTCTGACCATCGGCATCTTGGCAACCGCGGGCGTTCACGCCCAGGTCTGGCCTTCGAAGCCAGTCACCCTTGTAGTGCCTTTCCCGGCAGGCGGGTCGACCGACATGGTGGCGCGCGCCATCGGCCCCAAGTTGACTAGCACCCTGGGTCAGCCATTCCTGGTCGACAACAAGGCGGGTGCCACGGGCACGATTGGCGCGACGCAGGTGAAGCGTGCGGCGCCGGATGGGACGACGTTCCTCGTCACATCGCTTGGCCCGTTGGTGATTGCGCCGCACCTGATCAAGGGCATGCAATATGACGCCTTGAAGGACTTCGACACCATCACTGTGGCGGTGCAGGCACCCAACGTCTTCGTGGTCCCAGCGAACTCGCCGCACAAGACAGTGGCCGACGTGATCGCCTATGAAAAGAAGAACCCCGGCAAGATGACGTTCGCCTCGTCGGGCAATGGGTCGAGCGACCACCTGACGGCCGAACTGTTCTGGCAGCAAACCAGCACCACGGGCTTGCATGTTCCCTACAAGGGAGGTGCCCCGGCGATCACCGACCTGCTGGGAGGCCAGGTGGACGCCTCGTTCCAGAATGTCAACGCGGTCGTGCAGAACATCAATGCCGGCAAGCTCAAGGCGCTGGCGGTCACTGGCGAAAAGCGCTCCCCCGTGCTGCCTGACATCCCGACCATGGCAGAAGCCGGTGTGAAGGGCGTCGAGGTCTATTCCTGGCAGGCAATCGTTGCGCCCAAGGGGCTGCCGGCGGATGTCCGCACCAAGGCCCACGACTCGATGATCGCGGCCCTGAACGATCCGGCGGTGAAGGCGCAATTCACGGCGATTGGTCTTGAAGTGGTGGCCAACACGCCGGCGCAGTTCGCAACCTTCCAGCAGCAGGAGTTCGCCCGCTGGAAGAAGGTCATCGAGACCGGAAAAATCACGATCGACTGACCGCGCGCGGCCCGCTTGCGTGTTCACCCTTCAACTCAAGCAGATCACTGCCATGTCCACATCACCCACCCCTTTGGTCGCTGCTTTGCGCGTGATTCCGGTCGCCGGCCGCGACAGCATGCTGCTGAACTTGAGCGGTGCCCACGGCCCTTTCTTCACCCGCAACCTGCTCATCCTCACCGACAGCGCGGGGCACACCGGCGTTGGCGAAGTGCCCGGCGGCGAGAAGATCCGCCAGACGCTCGAAGACGCCCAGGCACTGGTCGTCGGCCAGCCGATCGGTGCCCACCATCGCATTCTGCAGCAGGTGCAGCGTCAGTTCGCAGACCGCGACGCCGGCGGGCGCGGGCTGCAGACCTTCGACCTGCGCACCACGATCCATGCCGTGACCGCCATCGAGTCAGCGTTGCTCGACCTGCTCGGTCAGCACCTGGAGGTGCCCGTGGCCGCGCTGCTCGGCGAGGGCCAGCAGCGCGAATCGGTCGAGATGCTGGGCTATTTGTTCTACGTCGGCGACAAAAGCAGGACCGATCTGCCCTACGTGACCGACGCCGGCGCCGCCGACGACTGGTCGCGACTGCGTCACGAAAAGGCGATGACACCGCAAGCCATTGTCCGTCTCGCGGAAGCTGCGCGCGAAAAGTATGGCTTCAATGACTTCAAGCTCAAAGGCGGTGTGCTGCGCGGCGAGGAGGAGATCGACGCCGTGACCGCGCTGCACGAGCGCTTCCCCGGGGCGCGCATCACGCTCGACCCGAACGGCGGCTGGCTGCTGAAGGACGCCATCCGCCTGATGCGCGACCTGCGCGGCGTGGTTGCCTACGCCGAGGACCCGTGCGGCGCCGAGGAGGGATTCTCGGGCCGGGAGGTGATGGCCGAGTTCCGCCGCGCCACGGGCCTGCCGACCGCCACAAACATGATCGCCACCGACTGGCGGCAGCTCAGCCACGCGCTGGCGCTGCAGTCGGTCGATATTCCGCTGGCCGACCCGCACTTCTGGACGATGGCCGGCTCGGTGCGCGTGGCGCAGACCTGTCGCGACTGGGGCCTGATCTGGGGTTCGCATTCCAACAACCATTTCGACGTGTCGCTCGCCATGTTCACGCAGGTGGGCGCCGCCGCGCCGGGGCGCGTCACGGCGATCGACACACACTGGATCTGGCAGGACGGCCAGCGCCTCACGAAGGAGCCGCTGCAGATCGTCGGCGGCCAGGTGCAGGTGCCGAAGAAGCCGGGCCTGGGCGTCGAGCTCGACATGGCCGAGGTCGAGCGCGCGCACCGGCTGTACCAGGCGCACGGGCTGGGCGCGCGCGACGACGCGGTCGCCATGCAGGCGCTGATGCCGGGCTGGACGTTCAACCCGAAACGCGCAGCATTTGATCGTTGAGGCCATGCGGGTCAAGCGCCACGTCGTTCCAGGCCTTGGTGCCACCGCCATGTCCGCAGGTCGGACAAGCCGCAAAACGCAATCCTGGGGTCAAGCGCTCCAGCGCATGCCACAGCCGGCGGCCCGGCGCTGTGCTGCCGGATCTCGCCGGGCAGCTGCTTGGCGGCCGATGAGCGCCGCCGCTCAATCAGGGCTTCGCGTTGCGGCCTGATTCGGTGATTGCTGAGGCATTTCTGGCGCAGTCGCATAAGCCCTGCGCTGGCGCTCGCGACTGTTGACGAGATGGATGCGCATGGCGGCACGCGCGGCCTCGGGATCGCAACGTTCGATCGCAGCGTAAATGTCCTGGTGCTCCTGGTTCACCTTTTGAAGGTGCTGGATGCGATGTTCGACATCCAACCAAGAGGATGAAACTCTTGTTTTTGGAATGACGGCCAGTCCGAGTTGACTCATCAGGTCGCCGTAGTAGCGGTTTCCAGTGGCCTGCGCGATCGCCAAATGGAAGCGGAAGTCCGGGGTCACGGTGTCGCCGACCGCCGTCAGATGGCGCGCGAAATCTTCCAGTGCGTTGCGCATGTCGCTCAGCTGCTCATCCGTTCTGCGCGTCGCGGCCAAGCCTGCCGCGTCCGACTCCAGGCTCGCGCGCAACTCGAGCACGTCGAGCATGTCCGCGAGGCCGTCCGGGGAGGGCGAGTCGATGCGAAAGCGGCTCTCGCCCTGGGGCTCCAGGGCAAACGTGCCGATGCCGTGCAAAGTTTGAACCAGCCCCGCGGCACCCAGGCGGGACAGGGCTTCGCGGACCACGCCGCGGCTCACGCCAAAGCTCTGCATGAGCTCGGACTCCGTTGGAAGCCTTTCCCCGGGCTTGATGGCGCCGCTGCGCAACTTGTCGCTGAACGCGGCGACCAGCTCGTGCGCCAAGCCCTTGCCATGCTTGCCGATGCGGCTGATGGATCCAAGGAAGACCGGTTCGGCCTCCATGCGTCTCTCCGAAGGAATGTTTGGCATATTGGACATCTTCAGATGATAGGTCGTTTGAAACGGCTGGTTTCCTGTCTTTGACGGCAGGGCGCGGTCTGCGCGGTCAAGGTCAGGTCGTTCAGGCGCCAGGAGCCATTGCAAGTGCAAGCTGTGAACTTCATGTTGCGCTTGTTGTATGAC
>JAQGLP010000552.1 GCA_028292835.1 Variovorax sp. | reverse complement strand
CTGAGGCGGGGCTTCGGCACCTGCGAACAGGGGACTGACATCGTGAAAACCACTTCGCTTCTGCGTCTTGCCGCCGCACATGGCGCGCTCGCCATCGCCGCTTTCGCCACGCCCGCCTTCGCCCAGGGACCGCAGGCCGCCTGCATCGACGCCGACGCCGATGGCACCTGCGATGATGCCCCCGGCGTTTCGTCGGGTGCCTCGATCGTCGTCACCGGTTCGCGCATCCGCCAGCCGAACCTCGAATCGGCCTCGCCGGTGACCGTGATCACGGGTGATCAGCTGTTCGAAACCGGCAGCGTCTCGATCGGCGACCAGCTGAACGACCTGCCGCAGCTGCGCAGCACCTTCAGCCAGGCGAACTCGACCCGCTTCCTCGGCACCCGCGGTCTCAGCCTGCTCGACCTTCGCGGCCTCGGCACACAGCGCACCCTGGTGCTGGTCAACGGCCGCCGTCACGTCGCCGCTGACGTGCTGTCGAACGGCGTTTCGGTCGACATCAACACCATCCCTGCCGACCTCGTCCTGCGCACCGACGTCGTGACCGGCGGCGCCTCGGCGGTCTACGGTTCGGACGCGATCGCCGGCGTGGTCAACTTCATCCTGCGTGAAGACTACGACGGCATCAAGGTTCGCGGCCAGGCCGGCATCAGCGAGTACAAGGACGCGGGCAACCAGTTCGTCTCGCTGCTCGCGGGCAAGAACTTCGCCGACGGCCGCGGCAACATCACCGCCGCGCTCGAATTCGCGCACACCTCGGCGTTCTTCGCTTCGGGTCGCCCCAACCTTCGTCAGAACAACGCGTTCGTGATCACCGAAAACGATCCGGCGGGAGTGACCAACGGTTCGAACGGCAACCCCGATCGTACCTTCTATCGCGATATCCGCTCGACCACGCTTTCGCTGGGCGGCCTGGTGTCGATCCGCAACGCCAACGCCGGTGCACCGTGCGGCGTCGATGCCTTCGGTGCTGCCTTCACCTGCCTTACCCTGTTCAACCCGGACGGCACGCTGGTGCCGGTTACCGGCCAGCGGGTCGGGGTCGGTCCCAACGGCAGCTTGCTTGGCGGCAACAGCACTTCGAGCCGCGAAGGCCGCTTGCTGACGCTGACCCCCGACCTCAAGCGTTATTCGGCCAACCTGCTCGGTCATTTCGAATTCACGCCTGCCGCGGTGGCCTTCTTCGAAGCCAAGTACGTGCGCAGCGAGGCTGTCGGTTCGCAGAGCGGCCCGTTCTTCTCACAGGGTACGACCTTGGGTGACAGTGTCCGGGTGACCGGGTTCGAGGACCGTTCTTTCGCCAGCCCGACTGGGACGCTGGTTACAGTGGGTGCGCTTACCGGCAGCGCCAACGCGTTCAACGTGAACCGCGAAGGTATCCGTCTCGACAACCCCTACCTGTCGTCCGCTGCTCGTGCGACCATCGCCGCTCAGTCGCTGACCGCGCTCAACGCGAACATCAACCCCAACACTGGCGCGGCTTTCGCCACCACCGGCGCGAACGCCGCTGTGGCCCAAGCCAACCGTGCGGCGCTGATCCAGCAGGTCAACAATGGCACGTTCCGCTTTGCCCTGCGTCGCAACTATCTCGATCTCGGCATTCGTGACGAGAACTTCGTCCGTGAGACCTACCGGATCGTCGGCGGCCTTCGGGGCGAGTTCAACGGCGACTGGACTTACGAAATCTCGGGCAACTACGGCGAGCACAGAGAGCACAACACGATCATCGGCAACGTCAACCGTCAGCGTTTCCTGCTGGCGAACGACACGGCTCGCAATGCGGCCGGCCAGATCGTCTGCCGCGCTCAGGTCGATCCGAACTACTTCGGTGCGGATCGCGGCGGGGTTCCGGCCACGCTCGCAGCCGACGTGGCGGCGTGCGTTCCGCTCAACCCGTTCGGTGAAGGCAGCGTGACCCAGGCCGCCAAGAACTACTTGCTGATCAACTCCACCGCGACGGGCAAGATCACCCAGACCGCGGGCCTCGCCTTCGTTTCGGGCGATCTCAGCCAGTTGTTCGAACTGCCGGGCGGCCCTGTCGCCTTCTCGCTCGGTGCCGAATATCGCCGTGAGACGCTCGACTACGATCTCGATGACGTGACCCAGGCGGGCTACGCGTTCTACAACGCGATCCCCAGCTTCACCTCACCCGCTTTCGAGGTGAAGGAAGCCTACGGCGAAATCCGCATTCCGCTGATCAGGGACAGCTTCATTCACGAGCTGTCGATCAAGGGCGCGGGCCGTATCTCCGACTACAAGGGTGCGACCGGCACGGTCTACACCTATGGCGGCGAGGGCATCTTCAGCCCGGTCAAGGACATCACGTTCCGCGGCGCCTACAACCGCTCGGTCCGCGCGCCGACCCTGTCCGATCTGTTCTCCGCCCAGGGCCAGAACTTTGCGCCTGGTTTCACCGACCCGTGCTCGGCGCGCAACCTGGCGACCGGTTCGGCGAACCGCGTTGCCAACTGCAATGCGGCGGGCCGCCCGGCCACCTATGACTTCGTCTACAGCTCGTCGCTGGAGACGGTCAGTGGCGGCAACCCTGGACTGCGTGAAGAAACTTCAGACTCCTACACGGCAGGGTTCATTCTCCAGCCGCGCTGGATCCCGGGGCTTTCCATCTCCGCCGACTATTATGACATCCAGGTCAACAACGTGATTGCGGCTACCGGCACTCCGCAAACGATCGTCAATCTGTGCTACGATTCGGCATCGCTCAGCAACCCGTTCTGCGGATTGTTCCAGCGTGCCGGCGCCTCGGGCGGGCCGCGCGGCGAGCAGGAGTTCCGCATCCTCGAGGGATCGCTGATC
>JAQGLP010000076.1 GCA_028292835.1 Variovorax sp. | reverse complement strand
TCGGACATCGTCATGCCTTCGGCCGGCAACAACAGGAGCGAAGAGCAGCAGCCCGAGATCAGGCACACCAACAGGTCGTCCGCATACAGGCCGTCGGCGAGCGCGAGGATGCGCCGGGCCGCCTGCTCGCCTGCCTCGTCGGGCACCGGGTGGGAGGCTTCCACGATCTCGATGCGCTGTTCAAGCCCGGCCGGACGCGGCGGGATGTGACCGTAGCGCGTGACGACCAGCCCCGAAAGCGGTGCCTCGGCCGGCCACAGCGCTTCGAGCGCCTGCGCCATCGAAGCACCCGCCTTGCCGGCGCCGAGCACCAGCGTGCGTCCCTTGGGCGGCGGCGGCAGGTGCGCGCCCATGCTCGACAGGGGCAAGGCGCGGTCGACCGCCACCCGGTAGAGCGCTTCGAGGAAGGCGCGGGGAGCCGTCACGGGGTCGGGCAGGTTGTCGGGCGATAGGCTGTTCGATGCGGTCATGGACTGTCGTCTCCAGGATGAAAAATTCCGGCCCCACAAAAAAACCCGGCTCAAGGGGAAGTCGAGCCGGGTTTGCCGGATGATTTGCATTGTGCCGCCCGGTGAGCGGCTCGGATGCGCCGACCTCAGTTGGTCTTGGCGCCGGCGTCGAACCAGCGTGCGATCAGGGCGCGCTCGTCGTCGGTGATGCCGGTGGCGTTGTTCATCGGCATGATCTTGGTCACCACCACCTGCTGGTAGATGTTCTGCGCATGGGCCGCGACCTGCTCGGGGCTGTCGACGCGAACGTTCTTCATCTGGACCTGCGCGCCGTGGCACAGGTAGCAGCGCTGCTCCAGGACTTTCTGCACGTCGCCGAAGGCGACCTTCTGGGTTGCCGCGGCACCAGGTGCGGCGGCCAGCGTCGGCTCCGGCCTCATGAAGATGAGGGTCAGGCCGAGCACGGCGACGCCGACCAGCGCATACGGCAGCGGGTTGCCGGCGTTGCCGAGCTTGAAGCGGTGGCGCACCACGAAGAACTGGCGGATGGCAGCGCCGCCGAGCATGATCAGCAGCAGCACGACCCAGTTGTACTTGTTCGTGTAGGTGAAGCTGTAGTGGTTGCTCAGCATGGCGAACAGCACTGGCAGCGTGAAGTACGTGTTGTGCACGCTGCGCTGCTTGCCGCGCTGGCCGTGCACCGGATCGACCGGATTGCCGGCACGCAATGCCGCGACGTTCTTGCGCTGGCCGGGAATGATCCAGAAGAACACGTTGGCGCTCATGGTGGTCGCCATCATGGCGCCGACCAGCAGGAAGGCGGCGCGACCGGCGAACCAGTGGCAGGCCAGCCAGGCTGCGAACGCGATGAAGATGGCCACCAGCACGCCGACGATCGTGTCGCCGTTCTTGCGGCGCCCGAAGATCTGGCAGATGCCGTCGTAGACGATCCAGAACACCACCAGGAAGGCCAGCGCCACGCCAATGGCGGCGCCGGGCTGCCAGTCCATCTTGGACTTGTCGATCAGGTAGGTGCTGGCGTTCCAGAGGTACGACAGCGTGAACAGCGCGAAGCCGGTCAGCCAGGTCGAATAGCTTTCCCAGTACGACCAATGCAGGTGGTCGGGGAGCTTCTTGGGAGCCAGCAGGTACTTCTGCGAGTTGTAGAAGCCGCCGCCGTGCACCGCCCACTGCTCGCCGCCCACGCCCTTGTCGAGCGATTCCTGGTCCTGCGGTCTTTCGAGGCTGTTGTCCAGCATCACGAAGTAGAAGGACGCGCCGATCCATGCGATGGCGGTGATAACGTGGACCCAGCGCAGCAGCAGATTGGCCCAGTCGAGGTAGTAGCTTTCCATATGCTCTCTCAACCTTCGGCGCCGAAAAGGCGCCGTGGTGTAGTTACGGCCTGCTCACCACTGCGGGCGCTGTAAGCAGATTAACGCCGCGAACGCAGACAAAGGGGGCTTGTCTCGCTCCGCTGCGGCTTGTTTGTGGACTGGAGTGTATACAGTTCTCCACTCCCCGTTAAATGTTTTTTTGCGGTGTCTCTTGTGCTCGTCAACCCTGATGGACGCCGCCGCTTTCGCCATCTTGCAGCAACTGCGCCGCGACTGCCACCGCGATCACCCCGGGCTCCTTGCCGGTGATGCCCGGCACGCCGATCGGGCAGGTGATACGCGCCATCTCCGCCTCGGAAAATCCACGCGCTTCGAGCCGGTGGCGAAAGGTCGCCCACTTGGTGCGGCTGCCGATCAGGCCGATGTAAGGCAGGTCGTCGCTCACGCGAAGACGTCTGAGGCACGCGATCACGATGTCGAGGTCCTCGGCATGGCTGAAGCTCATGATCAGCACGCGCGAGCCGGGCGCGAGCTGCGCCACGGCGTCCTGCACCGGCTCGGAATGCTCGCACTCGACCTGGGCGGGCAGCGCTGTCGGGAACACGCCGTCGCGGCTGTCGATCCAGCGCACGGCAAACGGCAGCGTGGCCAGCAGGCGCGCCAGCGCCGCCCCCACGTGGCCGCCGCCGAACAGGGCCACCGGCACCAGCGGCGACAGCAGCATGTCGCGCAGTGCCGCCGCGTCCACTGCCGCGATGCGGCGAAACGACAGGAAGACCACGCCGCCGCAGCATTGGCCCAGGCTCGGGCCGAGCGGGTAGCGCCGCACGCCGTCGATGGGCGGTCCGCCCGCGAGCCAGGCGCGCGCCGCCTGCATCGCCTGCAATTCGAGTTGGCCACCGCCGATGGTGCCGGTCAGGTCGTCGGCCCAGACCGCCATCCAGGTGCCGGCTTCGCGCGGCGCCGAGCCCTGCGTGGATTCGACGCTCACCAGAACGCCCGCCTCGCGCGAAAGGCGAGCCAACAGCTCGTCGAGCTGACCCTTCATGGGAGATACCTCCGGTTGCTTTGCAGGCGGGGCTCGTTGCGCGCGGACACTCCACGGGCGGTATAACCGCGCTGCAACCATCCGCTCGCACCATGATCCTGACGCGCCCGCTTTACCTGCCATTTTCCGTGCCCCGCCGCGCTGCACGCGCCGCCCGGGCGCGCCGCGCCCTGGCCACCACCCTGCTCGGCGCGCTGTGCCTGGCGGGTTGCAGCAGCCCGGGCCGCGAGACAACCGCCTCTTCCCAGGTGCCTGGCCAGCTCAGCGGCGCGACGCGCGAACACATCGCCCGCGCCGTGCCTCCACCCTCCAATGCGGGCGATGCGCGCGCCTACCGACGCGATGCCGCCCGCCATGTGTACGAGATCAACCGGACACGCGTGTACGCCGGCAAGCTGCCGCCGATGCTCTACGCCATCGGCACGCTGCAGGTCCGGCTCGACGCAGGCGGCAGGGTAAGCTCGATGCACTGGCTGCGCGCACCCACCCATGCGCCCGAAGTGGTGGCGGAAATCGAACGCTCGGTGCTCGACGCAGCGCCCTTCCCGGTCGCCAGCCGGCTCGGCGCGGTAATCTGGACCGACACGTGGCTGTGGGACCGCGGCGGCCAGTTCCAGCTCGACACGCTGAGCGAAGGCCAGGAATGAGCCGGCATGCAAGGGTCGCGTCCGCGTCATGCTGCTGATTGATGGCAGAAAGCTCCTGCCGCACATGCGTGGCGGCGCTTCCGACCTTCAGGACCCGCGGTAGGTCGCGTAGCTCCAGGGGCTCACCAGCAGCGGCACGTGGTAGTGCTGATCGATGTGGGCCACGCCGAAGTCCAGCGCCACGCGATTCAAAAAGTTGGGCTCAGGCAGTTCCACGCCGCGCGACTTGAAATAACCCGCAACGTCAAACACCAGCCGGTAGGTTCCGACCTTCAGCGTGCTGTTGTCGTACAGCGGCCCGTCGCTGCGCCCGTCGTGATTCAGGTTGAACCGCTTCACGAGCGTCGCCTGCTCGCCGTCGGTGGTGTACAGCGCCACCTCCATGCCGGCGGCCGGGCCGCCGTGCATGGTGTCCAGTACGTGGGTGCTCAAGCCCATGGTGATGATCCTTTGATGAAATACTCGGGAAATTCCGGTGGACAAAAGTGTATACAGTTGTCGTCTTTGGGTCTATCATGAAAACATGGAATCGACTCCTACCCGTGCCATTGTCGACGCGCTGACCAAGGCGATCGTCGAACATCGGCTGCAGCCGGGGAGCAAGCTGGCCGAGCAGAAGCTGGCCGATCATTTCGGCGTCTCTCGCACCCTGGTGCGCCAGGCGCTGTTCCAGCTGGCGCAGCACCGGCTGATCCGGCTCGAACCGGCACGCGGCGCTTTCGTGGCGTCGCCCGCCGTCGACGAGGCGCGCCAGGTATTTGCTGTTCGTCGCATGCTCGAGACCGAGATGACGCGCGCCTTCGTGCGCTGCGTGACGCCCGCCAAGATCAAGGTCCTCACGCAGCACGTGGCGCGCGAAAAGTCCGCCGTCTCGGGCGAAGACGTTTCTGGGCGCACCGAGCTGCTGGGCGATTTCCATGTGAGCATGGCCGAGCTGATGGGCAACAAGGTGCTTGCGCAAATGCTGGGCGAATTGATTTCGCGCTGTGCGCTCATCACGCTCATGTACCAAAGCGCCAGCGCCGCCGAACATTCCAACGAAGAGCATGCCGACATCGTCAAGGCGCTTGCCGCCAAGGACGAGGCACTGGCCGTCCGCCTCATGAACGAACACCTGCTCAACGTGGAATCCAACCTCGCCTTCGACCGCCCCATACCCACCCAGGACGTCAGCCTCGCGTTGTCATTCTGAACCCGCCCTCCGAAAATGAGCTCCTACGACACTACCCTCCCCTATCCGCGCGACCTGGTTGGCTACGGCCGCAATCCGCCCCATGCCCAGTGGCCCGGCCGCGCACGCATTGCCGTGCAGTTCGTGCTGAACTACGAAGAAGGTGGCGAAAACTGCGTGCTGCACGGCGACGCCGGCTCCGAGCAGTTCCTCTCCGAGATGTTCAACCCGGCGAGCTTTCCCGACCGGCACATCAGCATGGAGGGCATCTACGAGTATGGCTCGCGCGCCGGCGTCTGGCGCATCCTGCGCGAATTCGAGAAGCGCGGCCTGCCGCTCACCGTGTTCGGCGTCGGCATGGCGCTGCAGCGCTATCCAGAGCTTGCGACCGCCTTCAAGGAACTCGGCCACGACATCGCCTGCCACGGCTGGCGCTGGATCCACTACCAGAATCTCGACGAAGCAATCGAGCGCGAGCACATGGCGCTTGGCATGAAGGCGATCGAGCAGCTCACCGGCGAGCGTCCGCTCGGCTGGTACACCGGCCGCGACAGCCCGCGCACGCGCCGGCTGGTGGCCGACTACGGCGGCTTCGAGTACGACAGCGACTACTACGGTGACGACCTGCCGTTCTGGATGGAGGTGCAAAAGACCAATGGCGAGGTGGCGCCGCAATTGATCGTGCCCTACACGCTCGACTGCAACGACATGCGCTTCGCGTTGCCGCAGGGCTATTCGCACGCCGACCCGTTCTTCCAGTACATGAAGGACACCTTCGACGCGCTCTACGCCGAAGGCGACCCCAACGGCGACGACCGGCCCAAGATGATGAGCATCGGCATGCACTGCCGCCTGCTCGGGCGGCCGGGGCGCATCACGGCGCTGCAGCGTTTCCTCGACCACATCGAGCGCCACGACCACGTCTGGGTCTGCCGCCGGCTCGACCTCGCGCGCCACTGGAAACAGACGCACCCCTTCATCGCCACCACCGGAGCCTGACATGGCCCTCACCATTGCCCAACTCAACGCCGCCACACCCGAGGAGGCGGTCGCCCTGCTCGACGGTGTGTACGAGCATTCGCCGTGGATCGCGGCCCAGGCCGTCGTCGAGCGGCCGTTCCGCTCGCTGCAGCATCTGAAGCACGCGCTGGCGCACGCGGTGAGCCAGAGCCCGGTTCAGTCGCAGCTCGGCCTGGTGCGCGCCCACCCGGAGCTCGCGGGCAAGGCCATGGTCAGCAACAGCCTGACGGCCGAATCGACCAACGAGCAAAGCAAGGCCGGCCTGACCGACTGCACGCCCGAGGAATTTGCCAAGATCCAGCAGCTCAACGCCGACTACAACGCCAAGTTCGGCTTCCCGTTCATCCTGGCTGTGCGCGGACCGCGTGGCACCGGGTTGCCCAAGCGCGAGATCATCGAGACCTTCGAGCGGCGCCTGCACAACCACCCGGGTTTCGAGCTGGGCGAGGCACTGCGCAACATCCACCGCATTGCCGAGATCCGCCTGAACGACAAGTTCGGCATCGAACCGACGCTCGGCAACGACGTCTGGGACTGGCAGGAGCAACTGGCCCAGCATACCGATCCCGGCTACGCCGAGAAAGGCCAGCTCACGGTCACCTACCTCACCGATGCGCACCGGGCCTGCGCCCAGCAGATTGCGGGATGGATGCGAGACGCCGGCTTTGACACAGCCTACATCGACGCCGTGGGCAACGTGGTCGGCCGCTACGAAGGCGCCACGCCCGATGCCAAGACGCTCCTGACCGGCTCGCACTACGACACGGTTCGCAACGGCGGCAAGTACGACGGGCGGCTTGGCATCTTCGTTCCCATGGCCTGCGTGCGCGAGCTGAAGCGCCAGAACCGCCGCTTGCCCTTCGCCTTCGAAGTCGTGGGCTTTGCCGAAGAGGAAGGCCAGCGCTACAAGGCCACGTTCCTGGGCTCCGGCGCGCTGACCGGCCACTTCGACCAGAACTGGCTTGAGCAAAAGGATGCCGACGGCATCACCATGCGCGAAGCGATGAAGCATGCCGGGCTCGACGAGAACGACATTCCCAAACTGGAGCGCGATCCCGCCCGCTACCTGGGCTTCGTCGAGGTGCACATCGAACAAGGCCCGGTTCTCACCGAACTCGACCTGCCTCTGGGCATCGTCACCTCGATCAACGGCAGCGTGCGCTACATCGGTGAGGTGATCGGCATGGCCAGCCACGCCGGCACCACGCCGATGAACGCGCGGCGCGACGCGGCCACCGCCGTGGCCGAACTTGCGCTCTACGTGGAAAAGCGCGCAGCGCAAGACGGTGACAGCGTGGGCACCATCGGCATGCTGCAGGTGCCCAACGGCTCGACCAACGTCGTGCCGGGACGCTGCCTGTTCA
>JAQGLP010000499.1 GCA_028292835.1 Variovorax sp. | reverse complement strand
CCGCGAGCCGGCTGTCGTCGCGCAGGCGATCGGCCGGACCGGCGAGGACGACGCGGCCCTTTTCGAGCACGACCAGCTGGTCCGAATGCGCCGCGACCTTGCGGTAGTCGCGGTCGACGACGAGCGTCGCGATGCCGGTCGCGCGGATGTCGGCGACGACGCGCCAGATCTCGGCCACGATCAGCGGCGCCAGCCCTTCGGTCGCCTCGTCGAGGATCATCAGCCGCGGATTGGTCATCAGCGCGCGGCCGATGGAGAGCATCTGCTGCTCGCCGCCCGAGAGCTGCTGGCCCCCGTGCGAGAGCCGCACGGTCAGGCGGGGAAAGGTCGCCATCACGCGGTCGTAGGTCCAGTCGAGATGGCATTCTATGCCGGCGCGAGCGCTCATCACGAGGTTCTCGCGCACCGACAGGTTCGGGAAGATGCCGCGGCCCTCGGGCACGTAGCCGATGCCGCGCCGCGCCATCTTCTCGGGCGCCCAGCCGGTGACTTCCTGGCCGTCGAGCTTCACGTGGCCCGAGGCCGGCCGCACGTAGCCCATCAGCGTGCGGATCAGCGTGGTCTTGCCCATGCCGTTGCGCCCGAGCAGGCCCATCGAGGTCGATGCCGGCAGCTCGACATCGACGCCGCGCAGGATGTGGCTGTCGCCGTAGTAGGTGTTCAAGCCCTCGATCGTCAGCATCTCAATGGTCCTCGCCCAGGTACGCGGTGCGCACTTCGGGATTGATGCGGATCGACGCCGGGTCGCCGGTCGCGATCACCGTGCCGTTGACCATCACCGTGATGCGGTCGGCGATGCGGAAGACGGCGTCCATGTCGTGCTCCACCAGCAGGATCGCGTGCGAGGTCTTGAGGGTCGCGAGCAGGCCCAGCATGCGCTCGGTTTCCTCGGCGCCCATGCCGGCCAGCGGCTCGTCGAGCAGCAGCACGCGCGGTTTCGTCGCCAGGCACATCGCGACCTCGAGCTGGCGCTTGGCGCCGTGGCTCAGCGTGCCGGCGATGCGCTCGGCCACGCCGTCGAGACCGGCTGCGGCCAGGGCCTCGTGGGCCGCGGCATTGCTCGCGGCGCACTGCCGCGACGACTGCCAGATCGCCCACGGCCGCGGCGTCGCGGCCTGCGCCGCGAGGCGGCAGTTCTCCAGTACCGTAAACTCCGGGAAGATCGTGGTGCGCTGGTAGCTGCGCCCGACGCCGGCCAGCGCGCGGCGGAACTGGGCGCGCGTCGTGATGTTTTCGCCGTCGAGCGCGATGCGCCCGCCCGAGGCACCGATCTCGCCCGACAGCATGTTGATCAGCGTCGACTTGCCGGCGCCGTTGGTGCCGATCACCGCGTGCACCTCGCCGCGGCGCAGGTCCAGCGTCACGGCGTTGACCGCGACCAGGCCGCCGAAGCGGCGCGTGAGCCCCTCGACCGCGAGAAGGGTGCTCATTTGGAAATCTCCGCGCCATGGGCTGCGGCAGTTGCCGTGGGAGCGGCGTGGCGCTCCCCCTTCGGCGACAGCCGCGCCGCGATGCCGATGATGCCCTTGGGCAGCAGCGCGACGAAGGCGATGATGGCGATGCCCAGCGTCAGCTGCCAGTGGTCCGCCAGCGGCCCCACCAGCGCCTGCGTCGAGAGCAGTTCCTTCAGCAGGGTGAACGCGACCGCGCCGATCACCGCGCCGCGCAGATGGCCGAGGCCGCCCAGGATGATCATCAGCAGCACCTCGCCCGAGTTGTGCCAGGCCAGCAGCTCGGGGTTGACCACGCCGTCGCGCGCCGCCAGCAGGAAGCCCGCGAGCCCGGCCAGTGCGCCGGCGATCACGAAGGCCGCGAGCTTGTAGCCGTAGACCGGGAAGCCCGCCGCGCGCATGCGCTGCTCGTTGACGCGGATGCCGGCCAGCGCGGCACCGAAGCGCGAGCGCCGGACCAGCGCCAGCAGGCCGTAAGTGCAGGCCAGCGCGGCCAGCACGAAGTAGAACTGCGTGTAGCGGTTGTCCATGTCGAGCGCGCCGAGGGCCGGTCGCACGTACATGTAGATGCCGTCGCTGCCGCCGCCGAGCTTGGTGTCGTGGAACACGAAGAAGGCCATCTGCGCGAAGGCCAGCGTGACCATGATGAAGTAGACGCCCCGGGTGCGCAGGCTCAAGGCGCCGACGAACAGCGCATAGGCCGCGGCCGAGCCCATGGCCAGCGGCAGCAGCAGCGCGATCGAGCCGCCCTCCTTGCCCGAGCCGAGCACCGTGGCATAGGCGCCGAGGCCGTAGAAGGCCGCATGGCCCAGGCTCACGAGGCCGGTCATGCCCACCAACAGTTCGAGGCTCAGCGCGAAGATCGACAGGATCATCACCTTGGCGACCAGGTCGGAGAGATAGGGGCTCAGCATCGGGCCGAGCAGCGCCAGAGCGATGGCGCAGAGCGCGGGCAGCCAGTGGTTCAGGCGGTTCATCAGGTCTTGCGTCCCATCAGGCCCTCGGGGCGCCATATCAGCACGATCGCCATCAGCACATAGGTGCCCATGCCGCTCAGCTCGGCGAAGAACACCTTGCCGAAGGTGTCGACGAAGCCGACCAGCATCGAGGCGACCAGCGCCCCGGTGATCGAGCCGATGCCGCCGATCACCACCACCACGAAGCACACGATCAGCACGCTGGCACCCATGCCCGGATACACCGAGGACATCGGCGCCGCGATCATGCCCGCCAGCGCGGCCAGCGCCACCCCGGCGGCGAACACGACGCGGTAGAGCCGCCGGATGTCGATGCCCAGGCCGCGCACCATGTCGCGGTTGCTCGCGCCGGCGCGGA
>JAQGLP010000494.1 GCA_028292835.1 Variovorax sp. | reverse complement strand
ACCATGAAGGCGACCGGGTCGCGATCCGCAGCGCCAAGCTCGGCGCGCTCGTCAACCTCGTCGGGCGCAGCAACCGGCTGCCGCCGTGGAGCTTCGGCATCGGCGCGCTGATGGCCAACCTCGCTGGCCGTGGGCTGCTGGGAGGTTCATCCTGATGTCCGCCGCTTCACTCATGTCCGGTCCGCGCATCGGATTCATTGGCATCGGCCTGCTAGGCGAGGCGATGTGCCGCCGGCTGCTCGCGCGTGGTCATGTGGTCACTGTCTGGAACCGCGAGCCCGAACGGTTGCAACTGGTACTGCCTTTCGGCGCCACCGCCGCCGCCTCGCCGGCAGAGGTGGCTGCGGGCAGCGACATCGTGCTGTTGTGCGTTCTCGACGACCAAGCGGTCGAGGACTGCGTCCTGGGCGAACTTGGGGTAGCGACGGCGCAGGATCTCGCGGGCCAGCTACTGATTGATCTGTCCACCATTGCGCCTGCGTCGACCCGCGACCTGGCCGCGCGCGCGGCCAGGCAGGCCGGTCTGCGCTGGATCGATGCGCCGGTCTCCGGTGGCCCGGCGGCGGCGCTCGAGGGCAGCCTCACGATCATGACCGGAGGCAGGGTCGAGGACATGGCCCAGGCGGCGCCGATCCTGAACTGCCTTGGCAACAACGTCACGCACATGGGCCCGCTCGGTGCCGGGCAGACGGCCAAGGTGCTCAACCAGGCCATCGTCGGTGCCGGCTTCGTGCTGATGAGCGAGGTGGCGCTGCTGGCGGAAGCGGCGGGCATCGATGCGACGCGGCTTCCCTCATGCCTGGCCGGTGGCCTCGCCGACAGCATGCTGCTTCAGAAGATATATCCGCGCATCCATGCGCGCACCTTCGATCCGCCCATCGGCTACGCGCGACAGCTCTCGAAGGACCTGCAGGCGGTGCGCGCCTTCGCCCGCGACAACGGCTGCGATCTGCCCTTGGTGGAAGAAGCCGCCGAGCGCTACGCCGCCTACGTCGACAGCGGCGCGGCCATGGCCGACTCGGCTTCCATCATCAGGCTGTACGAGGCATCGACCCCATCGCCTCGGAAGAAAAGTCCATGAGCGTGATCACCTGTATTGAAGACCTGCGCGTGCTGGCGAAGAAGCGGGTGCCCCGCATGTTCTATGACTACGTCGACGTCGGGTCGTGGACAGAGAGCACCTACCGCGCGAACGAGCGCGACTTCCAGCAGCTCCTGCTGCGCCAGCGGGTGGCTGTCAACCTCGAAAGGCGCAGCACCCGCACCACCATGCTGGGGCAGGAAGTGGCCATGCCGGTCGCCATTGCGCCAACGGGCCTGACCGGCATGCAATGCGCCGACGGCGAAATCCTGGCGGCGCGTGCGGCGAAGGCCTTCGGCGTGCCGTTTACGCTCTCCACGGTGAGCATCTGCTCGATCGAAGACGTCGCCGAGGCCACCGGCGGCCATCCGTTCTGGTTCCAGTTGTATGTGATGCGCGATCGCGCGTTCGTCGAACGGCTCATACGCCGCGCGCACGATGCGAACTGTTCGGCCCTGGTGCTCACGCTGGACCTTCAGATCAGCGGGCAGCGCCACAAGGACCTCAAGAACGGCCTGTCGGCACCCCCGCGGCTCACTGTGCGCAATATGCTCAACATGGCGAGCAAGCCGCGTTGGGGTTTTGGCATGCTTGGCACCAAGCGGCGCAGCTTCGGCAACATCATCGGCCACGTCGAAGGCGTTGAGAACATGACGTCGCTGGCTGAATGGACGGCCCAGCAATACGACCCCACCCTGAGCTGGGACGACGTCGCCTGGATCCGCCGCCTGTGGAAGCGAAAGCTCGTGCTCAAGGGCATACAGGATGTCGAGGACGCGCGGCATGCCGTGGCTGCCGGCGCCGACGCACTCATCGTCTCCAACCACGGCGGCCGGCAGCTCGATGGCGCGCCGTCCTCGATCCGTGCGTTGCCCCCCATCGTGCAAGCGGTTGGTGACCGCATCGAGGTCCACATGGACGGCGGCATTCGCTCGGGCCAGGACGTGCTCAAGGCCGTTGCGCTGGGAGCCAAGGGCACCTATATCGGGCGTTCGATGCTGTACGGGCTGGGCGCGCTCGGCGAGGAAGGCGTCAGCCGCGCGCTTCAGATCATCCACAAGGAACTCGACCTCACGATGGCCTTCTGCGGGCGCACCGACATCCGCGACGTCGATGCCGACGTGCTGCTGCCGGGCGCATAGCGGTCGGTCATGATTTTTTGTCACCGCGCCTTCAAGCATTTCT
Organism: Variovorax sp.; assembly: GCA_028292835.1. Classification (GTDB taxonomy): domain Bacteria; phylum Pseudomonadota; class Gammaproteobacteria; order Burkholderiales; family Burkholderiaceae_C; genus Variovorax. Next base: position 5,270 of record JAQGLP010000494.1, on the reverse strand, counting down.
CGTTTGTGGCGTTGAACCTCCGTCCATAGACTCGCCGCACATCGCTTTCCCCCCAATCCAAACAAAAGGAGACTCAGTTGCAAATTGCTCGACGCCCACTTCTCGCCTGCCTTGCGACCGCCGGAATTCTGGCCACCACATCGGTGTGGGCCCAGCAGGCAGCCTATCCCCATCGTCCAATCGAACTGGTGGTTCCTTACCAGGCCGGCGGCGGGGCCGACGTCATGGCGCGCGCTTACGCCACCACCGTTGCGAAGTACCTGCCGGAGAGCCCGGTCGTGGTGAACAAGGCCGGCGCCGCTGGCGTGATCGGATGGACGGATGTGATCAATGCCAAGCCCGATGGTTACAAGGTGGCGCTGACCACGGTTGAAATCACCTTTTTGCAGTACCTGGGCCTGGCAAAGTTCAATCATGAGAGCCTGATCCCCATCGCCAAGCTCAACGCCGACCCGGCCGTCGTGGTGGTCAGGGCCGATGCGCCCTACAACACCATCGAAGAGTTCCTCGCTGCGTCTCGCTCGCCGGATGCGAATGTGCGCATCGGAAATGCCGGGCAGGGCTCCATGTGGCACCTGGCAGCGGCGGCGCTCGCCGACAAGGGCCGCACCAAGTTCAACTACATCCCCTATGCCGGTGGCGCTCCGGCCATCCTCTCGCTGCTCGGCGGCCACATCGACGCGGTCATCGCCAGCTCTCCGGAAGTCGCGCCAAACGTGCTTGGTGGCAAACTGAAGGCACTGGGCGTGATGTCGGAGAAGCGCATCAAGAGTTTTGAGAAGGTGCCGACGCTGCGAGAGCGCAACATCGATCTGGTGCTGGGGACTTGGCGCGGCTTGGCCGTTCCCAAGGGCACGCCGCCGGAAGTCGTGAACGTGCTCACGGCCGCGACGGCCAAGGCCATGCAGGAGCCATCGCTGCGCGAGGTCATGGAGAAGCAGTACTTCACGACGGACACCTACGAAGACGCCGCGACTTTCCAGGCCAGCATGGCCCGCGAGAGCGCCTCTATCAAGGCGATCGCGAGCAAGATCGACCTGAGGAACTAGGGCCTTCGCCATGCAAGCCATGCAGAACTTCGACAACCTCATCAATGGCGAATGGCTCACCGGAGCCAGCTACAGCGCCAATGTCAATCCGAGCAATCTGGGCGACGTGCTGGGCCAGTACGCCCAGGGCGACGCGAACCAGGTGAATGCCGCGGTCGCCGCCGCAACCGCCGCGTTCCCCGCCTGGTCCACCGGGGGCATCCAGGCGCGCTCCGAGGCGCTCGACAAGATCGGCAATGAAATCCTCGCGCGCAAGGAAGAACTCGGCACGCTGCTCGCTCGCGAGGAAGGCAAGACAAAGGCCGAAGGCATCGGCGAGGCCACGCGCGCCGGCCAGATCTTCAAGTTCTTTGCCGGCGAATGCCTGCGCCTCTCAGGTGAGGTCATTCCCTCGGTACGCCCCGGCATCGGCGTGGAGATCACGCGGGAGCCCGTGGGCGTCGTCGGTCTCATCACGCCGTGGAACTTCCCGATCGCGATTCCCGCGTGGAAGATCGCCCCGGCACTGGCCTTCGGCAACTGCGTGGTCTTGAAGCCCGCTGACCTCGTGCCTGGCTGCGCCTGGGCGCTGGCGGAAATCATCAGCCGCTCGGGCATTCCGGCCGGTGTGTTCAACCTCGTGATGGGCCGCGGCAGCGTGATCGGCGATGCGCTGGTCAACCACCCGGGCATACATGCCATCAGCTTTACGGGTTCGGTGGGCGTGGGTCGCAACATCGCCGTGCAGTGCGCGACGAATCACAAGAAGGTGCAGCTCGAAATGGGCGGCAAGAACCCGCAAGTCGTGCTGGACGACGCAGACCTGAACCAAGCCGTCGAACTCAGCGTGCAGAGCGCGTTCTATTCGACCGGCCAGCGCTGCACCGCGTCGAGCCTCCTCATCGTGACCGAGGGCATCTACCCCCAGTTCATCGAGGCGATGAAGGCCCGCATGGCAAGGATCAAGGTCGGCGATGCGCTCGCGCAGGGCACGGACATCGGCCCGGTCTCCAGCGAGAGCCAGTTGCAGCAGGACTTGAACTACATCGAGATCGGCCAGGGCGAAGGCGCCACGCTGGCTGCGGGCGGTGAGCGGCTCAAGCTCGACACCGAGGGCTTCTATATGTCGCCGGCGTTGTTCAGCGAATCCGTGGCGAGCATGCGCATCAACAAGGAAGAAATCTTCGGCCCGGTGGCGAGCGTGATCCGGGTGAAGAACTACGAAGAGGCATTGGCCACGGCGAACGATACCGAGTTCGGCCTTTCCGCGGGCATCGCGACGACCAGCCTGAAGTATGCGACGCACTTCAAGCGCCACAGCCAAGCCGGCATGGTGATGGTGAACCTGCCGACAGCGGGGGTGGACTATCACGTGCCCTTCGGCGGGCGCAAGGGGTCGAGCTATGGGCCGCGCGAGCAGGGTCGCTACGCGCAGGAGTTCTTCACCGTTGTGAAGACCGCCTACACGCAGGCGTGATTTTGGAGAAGGCCCAGGCACCACGCCTATGTCGAGGAGCACGGCGCGGGCGACGCGGAAACGTTCGCCATCACCCGCATGTACCAGGACTGAGGTTCCAGGCCCGCCCGTTCACAGCCGGTAGATGCGCTGTGCGTTGTCGTGCAGCAGCTGCCGCTGTTCGGCGTCCGGCCGGTCGGCGATCGCGGCCAGGAAGCCGGCCAGGAGGGTCTCATAGCTAGCCACCAGGCTGTCCACCGGAAAGTTGCTGGCGAACATGCAGCGCCCGGCGCCGAAGATCGCGATGGCGTCGCGGATCACCGGCACGTTGGCGTCCGCCGTCCATGCTTGCCCGCGTTGGCCCAGCCCCGAAATCTTCAGAGCCACGTTGGGCCGGAGCGCCAGTTGCTCCAGTGCCGCACGCCAGCCCGTCAGGCCCTCGGGCGAGCGGTCCGACGGCAGGCCGGTGTGGTTGATGATCATCTGCGTGCCCGGGAAATCGCGCGCCAGGTCGGTCGCCTGGTCCAGGTTCCACCAGGGCGCTTGCAGGTCGAAGGACAAGCCGTGGCGCGCCAGCAGGGCATAGCCGCGGCGCCAGCGCTCGTCGTCCATAGATCTCGGCAAGCCCCGGCGCGCGCCGGCGCGCGTGGGCGCAGTGACTGGCTTGTGGCGGATGCCGCGCACCAGCGGAAAGGCCGCCTGTTGCGCCAGCACGCCTTCCACGTCAGCACCGTCCAGCGCGACATGGGCCACGCAGGCCGACGGCCGCCCGGTGGCAGCCGCGAGGCCGCTCAGCCAGCGGGTCTCATCCACCGGGTTCGCGCGCTCCCACTCCGCTTCGATGTGGACGGTCTTCACCGGGGCGAAGCCCTCGGTGTCGCGCGAGAGGTCCGCCGGCAGGTAGTTGCGCTTCAGCGCCGAATAGTCGCCGTAGCGGAAGGGGATCGGCTCCGGTTCCTGCAGCCAGGGGTAAGGATTGCGGCCCAGGTCCCAGAAGTGCTGGTGGGCGTCGATGAAGGGTTCGCGCGGCTTCATCGGGGTGCGCCTGCCGCCGCGGCGTCGAGCTCGGCGTAGTACTGCTCCACCCGGGCCACGTCGACGCTGTCGTCCGCGGGATAGCCCAGTTCGGCGAAATGCCTGGCGCGCTTGCGCATGTCTGCCAGCAGCACTTCCCGCGCATGGCCGGCCACTTCCGCTGCCACCGCCTGCGGCACGACCACGATGCCGTCGTCGTCACAGCCGACGATATCGCCCGGGCAGACCTGGACCCCGCCCATGCCGATGCGCGTCTGCGTCTCGATGATCTCGATGCGGCCCGGGATGATGGTGCGGGCCACCCCGTGGGAGCAGATGGGCGTGCCCTGCTGCAGCAGCTCGCCGCTGTCGCGGCACTGGCCATCGGTGATGATGCCGACGGCGCCCTTCTGGACGGCACGCAGCGAGTTTTCCGAGCCCCACAGGCCGACGGGAGGCGCGCCTCCGGTGTCCGTTACCACCACGTGGCCGGACTTGAGCTGGTCATAAAAACGCCAGACACCCAGCCCCACCTTCCGGAACCAGATGTCGTGCGAATCGACGATCTCGGGCGTGGTCGGCAGGGTCCACATGGGGCGGTTCGCGGGCACGCAGCGAACGGTGAAGGCCACCCCCCAGAACCGGGTGCCGCGCTGCAGGGCGCGGATCTCCGGCGCGACCAGGCCGAGGTTGAAGTAGCCGATGCCGTCCAGGGCGTCGCACACGTCCGCCACCCGCAACGGGTCGTAGTATTTCTTCAGCTGAAAGGGATCGATGGTTTGCTTGTCGTTGCTCATGGGGTCTTCCTTGGGGTTGTTTGGGATGTCTGGATCTGCAGGTCGACGGCACCGTAGCGCGTGGGCTCCAGCAGCAGGTTGCCGCCCTCCCCGAGCAGGTGCTCGCCGGCCCATTGTTCGCGCTCGCTGCGGCGCGCCTGCATGACTTCGGGCCGGCGCTCGTAAGCGGCCAGCGCCTGGCGCCCGTGCGCGAAGTCGGGCCAGCCGAGCAGCAGCGTGACGCCGGGTGTCGTGCCGCCGAAGATGTTGTCGAAGACGCCGGCGACCGTGGTGCCGGTGGCGGCCAGCGCCGGTAGGTCGACGGCGGCCAAGGCTTCTTCCGCCGCGCGGGTGCGGCCGACGGCGACCGGCAGCGTGCGCAGTTCGTAGAGGCCACAGGCCGGACCGCGCAACTGAGCGCCTGGGGACGCGGCGAGGCGCGAGGGCGACAGCAGGCGCAGGTCGTAACGGCGCACCATCTCGCCGGGGCCGTTAGTCCGCAGGCGCAGGGCGTTCCACTCCTCGTCCGCGCCGAGCGCGGCGAATGCAGACATCCGTACTTCCAGGCTGGGCCAGCCCAGCAGCCACGCGAATACCGGCGCGTGCGAGCCGGCGACGCCGGTCCATTGCCCTAGGCGCGGCGCGAAGCCGTGGCGCTCGAAGAAGGGCGGCATCACCGCACCGATGCGTTCCACCAGATCGCCCAGCCGCCCGGGCATGGGGTGGTAGATGCGCAGTTCGTACAGCATCTCAGTCGGCCCGGATGCCGGTCTGCCGGATGACGGCCGACCACTTCTTCAGCTCGCCCTCCATCAAGGTCGCGAACTGCTCGGGCGTGCTGCCTACCGGCTCGGCGGCCTGCGCGACCAGCTTGTCCCGGACCGCGGGCGCGCGCACGATGCGTGCGATCTCCGCCGACAGTTTGTCGATGACAGCCCTCGGCGTGCCCGCCGGCGCGATGACGCCATACCAGACTTCGGCTTCGTAGCCGCGCAG
>JAQGLP010000017.1 GCA_028292835.1 Variovorax sp. | reverse complement strand
GACGACAGCCAGCGTGCCGCCCTTCGATACCTGGCCGGTATCGCCGCCGAAGCACTGGAAATGCGCCAAAAGGGCCTCGCTGTGGCGATGCGTGCCAAGAACAGCTACGAGGACGAGCTTTTCGGCGACAACGCCGTGATGCGCTCGATGCTGTACGCCCTGCCGATCGGCATCAGCTCCTGGGGGCCGGACCTGCGCAACCGGTTCAGCAATGGCCTGGACGAGTACGCGCTCGGCCTGCCGATCGGGTCCATGCAGGGTCGCACGCTTTTGGAAATCTCCGGGCCGCAGGTGTGGGAGCACTCCCGGACATATTTCGAAGCGGCCCTGGCCGGCCAGGTGGAAAAATACGACGCCTCGGTGACCCGCCCGGACGGCACGGTGCGCGTCATCAACATCCAGCTGCTGCCGACGCAGACGGCGGACAGCGTCCCCGACGGATTCATCTCCCTGAGCAGGGACATCACCGATTTGCGCCAGGCCCAGGAGCAGGCCAAGCGCCTGGTCGCCATCGTCGAGAGCAGCGACGACGCCATCATTGGCACCAGCATGGATGGCATCGTGACGCACTGGAACGCGGGCGCCGAGCACATGTTCGGCTATGGCCGCGAGGAAATGCTCGGACGCCAGGTCAGCACGATCTTCCCGCCCCAGACGGAGGTGCGGGCGGAGGAGGCGGAGCTGAACCGGCGGGTGCGCGCCGGCGAGATCGTGCGGCATGCGGAACGCATGCGCGTGCGAAAGGATGGGTCCAGCCTCGTCGTGGCGGCCACGCTGTCGCCGGTTCGCGACGAGAAGGGGGAGGTCATCGGGGTCTCCGCCATCTCGCGCGACGTGTCGGAGCGCAAGGAAACCGAGCGGGCGCTTGCCCTGAGCGAGGCGCACTACCGCGCGCTGTCGGACTCGTCGCCCATCGGCGTCTTCCATGCCGACAAGGCCGGGCACAACACCTACCTCAATGCCCGCTTGCAGGAAATGCTGGGCCGGGATGCGCAGCAGGGACTGGACCTGGGCTGGTCCCACAACATTCATCCGGACGACCGCCAGGCGACGGTCGAGTGCTGGCGCAAGATGCTTGCCGAAGGCGCGCTCTACGACGTGGAGTTCCGCGTCGTGCTGCCCCAGACCGGCACTCACCATCTGCATGTCCGCGCCCTTCCGGTCTATGACAAGCTGGGCGAGGTCAACGGCTTCGTCGGCGTGGTGGAGGACCACACCCGGTTCCGCCGCATCGAGCAGCAGTTGCGCGCCAGCGAGCAATTGCTCGACCGCGCCGGACAGCTCGCGGGCGTCGGGGCTTGGCAGCTGGACCTGCTGACGCAGACCCTGACCTGGTCCAGCCAGACCCGCCGCATGCACGGCCTGTCGGCGGACTGCCAGCCGACGCTGGAGGAGGCCAAGCAGTTCTATGCGCCGCCGGCGCGCGCGGCCCTCGCGCGGGCACTGCAGGAAGGCATCGAGCACGGCTGGCCGTGGGACCTGGAGCTGCCGCTCGTGACCGCCAAGGGGCGCCAGGCCTGGGTGCGCACCGCCGGCGAGATCGAGTACGAGGACGGCAAGGCCGTGCGGACCTTCGGAGCCTTCCAGGACATCACCGAGCGCAAGCTGGCCGAACGCCTGCTGACCGAAAGCCACGAACTGATGCGCGTCACGCTCAAATCGATCGGCGACGCGGTCATCACGACCGATGCCGCGGGCGGAGTGCGCTGGCTCAACCAGGCGGCCGAGCGCATGACCGGCTGGAGCAGCGAGGCGGCCTACGGGCGGCCGCTTTCCGAGGTGTTCCAGGTCATCAACGAGGACACCCGGCAGCCCGAGGAAAACCGGGTGACGCTGTGCCTGAAGGGGATCGAGACAACGGTGCCCTCCAGCCGCTCGCTGCTGGTGTCGCGCGACGGCGCCGAGTACGGCATCGAGGACACGGCGGCGCCGATCCGCGACACGCACAACAACATCCTCGGCGTGGTGCTGGTGTTCCACGATGTCTCGCAGCAGCGCCGGCTAAACGACGAGATCACGCGGCGCGCCCGGTACGACGCGCTGACCAACCTGGTGAACCGCACCGAGTTCGAGGCGCGGCTGGAGCGCGTGCTGGCCTCGAGCCGGGACGACGGCGCCACCCATTCCCTGATGTACATCGACCTGGACGAGTTCAAGCTGATCAACGACACCTGTGGTCACGCCATGGGCGACCGGCTGCTGTGCCAGGTCAGCCGCCTGATGGAGAGCTGCATGCGCAGCCACGACACGCTGGCGCGGCTGGGCGGCGACGAATTCGGCATCCTGCTGGAGAACTGCAAGGTCGAGCAGGCGCAACGGGTGGCGCAGAGCATCTGCGACAAGATGGAGGAATACCGGTTCATCCATGAAAGCCAGCGCTTTCGTATCGGCGCGAGCATCGGCCTGGTGCCGCTGGACGCTCGCTGGACTCAGCTTGGAGCCGCCCTGCAGGCCGCCGACAGCGCCTGCTACGCCGCCAAGGAGGCCGGACGCAACCGTGTCCATGTCTGGCTCGACAATGACATCCTGGTGCGCGCGCGCGAAAACCAGAACGCCTGGGCCAGCCGGCTGGAGCAGGCGCTCGACGAGGACCGCTTCATGCTGTGGGGCCAGCGCATCGCGCCGATCGGGCGCGCGGGCGACGGCAGGCTGCACTGCGAGGTGCTGCTGCGCCTGCGGGAGGAGGGCAGCGGACCCCCCATCCTGCCGGGCGCCTTCCTGCCGGCGGCCGAGCGTTTTCACATGATGCCGCGCATCGACCGCTGGGTGGTGCGCCATGTCTTCGAGTGGCTGGCATGCGATGCCGTGAACCTGGAGGGCCTGGGCACCCTGTTCGTGAACCTGTCGGGCCAGTCCATCGGCGACCGCGCGTTTCACCGCTTCGTGGCCGATCTGGCGTCGTCGCTGGCCATCGACACACGCAAGCTGTGCTTCGAGATCACGGAAACCGCCGCCATCACGCACCTGGCGGACGCCAACGCGTTCATCGCCGACATGCGCTCGCTCGGCGTGCGCATCGCGCTCGACGACTTCGGCGCCGGCGCCTCGTCGTTCGGCTACCTGAAGGCGCTGCCGGTCGACTACCTCAAGATCGACGGGCAGTTCGTGCGCGACCTGGTGCAAGACCCGCTCGACCGGGCCACCGTGCGCTGCTTCCACGAGGTGGCCCGGGTGATGGGCGTGAAGACGATCGCCGAATTCGTCACCGACGACGACATCCTGGCGGAGCTGCGCGACATCGGCATCCATTTCGCGCAGGGCTACCTGGTGCATCGGCCCGAACCGCTCGACGTCCTGATGCAGACCTATCGGATCGGCAGGAAGCAGGTCACCGGTTCGCTCCAGTAAAGGCGCCTCGGCGCGGCAGCCTGGAAAGCGGCACGCACCCGGCGTTCGGCCGGCTTCTCAGTACGTCAGCTCCAGCACGCTGAGATGACCCTGCGCGGCCGGCCAGGTTTGCCCCACGACGCGCTCGCCATTGAATTCGCCGGCGACGGCGCGCGGTGTCTCGCTCGCCAGCCTGAGCTTCGAGCTCGACACGCCCGCGCCCTGCGGCGGCACGCCGGGCGGCGGACTCTGGCCGTCGAAGCGCACGGTGTCGCGCTGCGCATCGAAATAGCCGCGTGGACGCGTGAAGACGACGATGGCGCCGGCCCCGCGATCGGCCTCGGCCATGCGCTCGGGGCGCAGGTGGACCACGCCGCTCGAACGCGGGAACGGGCCACGGTAGATGTGCGTGGTCGCATAACCGGGGGCGCTCACCACGAATTCGTAGGCGCTGCCGGGCTGCGCCGCCATCGGGCCCCAGCGGCCGTCGCGGCCGATGGCCTGCTCCCATGCCGCCGGGCCGCGCCGCGTGCCTGCTGCGGAATCGATGGCAAACACTTCAAGCCGGGCACCCGCCAGGGGCAGGTTGTTTGCGTAAGCGCCGCTGCGGGCGTCGAGCGGGTCGAGCCCCATCCCGGTCACGTTGCCGGACAGCGTGACGGCCGCTTCGGGCGCCACGCCGGTGGGGCGCGGGGCATCGCCCGTCAGGAACCGCCAGGTCGCGGCGAAGGCGGCCGGCGAGAACGAGGTCTCCCGGTGGTCCGCGCCCGGCAGCACCAGGTTGGTGGCGCCCTGGAGCGCCGGACCGTCGAAGCCGATGTTCGTGGCCATGCCGGGAGCGCCGATCCACACGCCATCGGGCTGCGCGTACTTGTCGTTGCGGTCCGAGCGCAGCGTCAGCCATTTCACGCCGGGCGTGACCTCGTTGCCGGCCGCGTCCTTGGGCGCGTTGAGCTGGCGCATGAAGGGGCTGAGTGCCGAGAATTCGTTGCCCTCGCGAAAGCCCTTCACGGCCCAGATGCCGTGCGCCGGATTGCCGCCCAGGACCACATGGCTCACCACGCGGTCGCCACCGCCGTTTTGCACGTAGTTGCGGATGGTGTTGCCGCCGCGCGAGTTGCCGACGAGCACCACCCGGGCGGCGCCCGTGGCCTTGAGCACGCGCTCGATCTCGGCCTGGAGGAACGCCATCGATTCGGCCGTGCCGCTGCGCCCCGGTTGCGCCACGGCGTCGTCGTCGCGCGCCAGGGGGTAGGGCTGGTCGAGCGCGAACAGCCGTTCGCGCGGCCAGCCGTTGGACTCGAAACGCCACAAGGTGGTCTGCCACAACGCCGCCGAGTCGCCGTTGCCGTGCATGAAGACAATCGGCGGGCGTTCGGCGGGCGCAGGCATGGTGGAGCAGGCGGCGAGCAGGCCGGTGGCCAAGCCGGTTGCGATCAGTTGGCGACGGGTGGGCAAGTGGGTCTCCATTGCAAACGAAAAAGCCCGCCAGCGCAAGACTGGCGGGCATTGAGCGCTATCAAAATGCTAGCGCCTAGGTCGCTGGGCCGTCGGCGGATGGGCGCATGTTGGCCCGACACCCGCCTCAGGCGAACACGCCGGCCGTTTCCTCCATGCGCGCCGACACCTCGCCGAGCTGGTGCAGCGTGTCGCCGAAGCTCATCTCCAGCTGCGTGAGCTTGCGAAAGTAGTGGCTGCCGATGTACTCGTCGGTCATGCCGATGCCGCCGTGCAGCTGCACCGAGTTCTGCCCGACGAAGCGCATCGAGACGCCCAGCTGGTACTTGGCGCGCGCCATCGCCTGGCGGCGCTCGGCCGCCGGGGCGTTGAGCTTCAGGCTCGCGTAGTAGCTCATCGAGCGGGCCAGTTCCAGCTGCATCTTCATGTCGGCGACGCGGTGGCGCAGCGCCTGGAAGTTGGCGATCGCGACGCCGAACTGCTTGCGTGTGTTCATGTACTCGACCGTGAGTTCCAGCGTCTTGTCCATCACGCCCACGCCCTCGGCGCAGGTGGCGGCGATGCCGATGTCCACCGCGTGCTCCAGCGCCGCGAGGCCATCCCTCGTGACCAGCGTCGCGGCCGCGTTGTCGAACGTCACCTCGGCGGCGCGGCTGCCATCCTGCGTGCCGTAGCCGCGCGCCTCGACACCGTGGGCCGGGTGCTCGACCAGAAAGAGGGCGATCCGGCCGTCGAGCATCGCCGGCACCAGGAAGGCGTCGGCCTGGTCGCCCGCCGGCACCAGGCTCTTGGCGCCGGTGACGGTGTGGCCGTCTCCCGCAACGGTGGCCCGGGCCTCGCAGGCGTCGAGCCGCCAGCGCGCCTTGCGCTCCTGGCAGGCCAGCACCACCAGCGCCTGGCCGCCGGCGATGCGCGGCAGCCAGCTTTCCTTCAGGTCCTGGTCGCCGTAGCCGGCCAGCACCGCGCCGGCGATCAGCGTCTGCGCCAGCGGCTCCATCACCATGCCGCGGCCCAGTTCCTCCATCACCACCATGCCCTCGACCGGGCCCATGCCGAGGCCGCCGTCGTCTTCGGGAATGTAGAGCCCCGCCAGCCCGAGGCCGGCCAGCTCGTCCCAGGCCTCGCGCGAGAAGCCGCCCTCCTTCTCGATGGCGCGGCGGCGCTCGAAGTCATAGCCCTTATCGACCCACTTGCGGACGGCGTCGCGCAGCTGCTCCTGGTCGTTTGAGAAGTTGAAATCCATGTTCTTGTCTCCTTAGCCGAGCACGGTCTGGGCCACGATGTTGCGCTGGACTTCGTTAGAGCCGCCGTAGATCGTGGTCTTGCGCATGTTGAAGTAGGTGGGGGCCAGCGGCGCGAGCGAGGCGTCGCCGCCGGGGAAGTCGCCCTGCCAGCCGGCCTCCATGGCCTCCTCGATCCGCGGCAGCGCGAACGCGCCGGCGGCCAGCATCATGAGTTCGCTGTAGCGCTGCTGGATCTCGCTGCCCTTGATCTTGAGCAGGCCGGCGATGTCGAGCGAATTCTTGCCCGAGGTGGCGGCCGAGAGCACGCGCAGCACCAGCATCTCCAGCGCCACCACGTCGACCTCGAGCTTGGCGATCTCGTCGCGGAAGCGCTGGGCATCGGCGCCACCGGTCGCGGGGTCCCACAAGCCCTCGCTTTTGGCGATGCGCTTCAGGCGCTCCAACTCGCGCTTGGCGCGGTTGACGTCGGCGATGTTGGTG
>JAQGLP010000570.1 GCA_028292835.1 Variovorax sp. | reverse complement strand
GAAGCCGGTCTCCGGCAGGCCTGCCTCGGCGCGCGTCGGGGGCAGCGGGGCGATCGGCCGCTTGCGGTCGATCGGCTGGTTGCAGGGAATGCGCAGCACTTGCTCGGAGTAATAAATCTCGTGCTCTTCCGGCACGATCTGCGCGTCCGCGATCATATAGTGATGATAGGGGCTGCCCATCGTGCCGGGATAGCCACAGAAATTGACGATGATCGGCGCCGGCCGGTGCGCGACGACCTTGGTGCGCGCATGTTTCGTGTAGCCGTTGACGTCGATCAGAATGTCGAGTGCGTCGGCCGCGATCAGCGCCGCCGCCTGCGCATCGCCCAGCGCCGCAATGTCGCGCCAGACGTCGACCGCTGCGCGAATGCGGGCCTCAACAGGATCGGTCGGGCGCGTCTCGCCGCAATAATATGCGAAGATCTCGACCTGCTTCTTGTCATGCAGTTCGAGCACCTCGCTGAGCGCGAAGCCGACCGCGTGTTCGCGCAGGTCGGACGACAGATAGCCGATGCGAAGCCGCTGTCCCGTGCCGATCTTGCGCGCACTGGCGCGCCGCTCCAGCATCGTCTCCGGGCGGCCGACAAAGCTCTGGTTGTAGCGGTAGGCTTTCGCCAGCTGGAACATCGGGTCGTCCGAGAGGGCGGCGATCGCCATCGGCGAAATGGCGTTGAGCAGGTGACGACGCGTCATGTATTCGGTCGCGGCCAGCACCGGCCACCTGCACTGGCGCTGGCGCAACGCGATCCAGTGCTGCGCGGCCTCGGTCTTCTCGGGCGCCAGCTCCATCGCGGTCTTCAGAACGTCCTCGGCGGCGGCGAACTGCTCGGCCGTTTCAAGCGTGCGGCCCATGTGCTGTAAAGCCATCAGCTTGTGCGCGACCTTTTCGGGCGTGATGTCGGGCATGGCCTGCGCGAAGGAGCGCCATTGCGCGATCGCCTGCACGACAAGACCGCTGTCCTCGAGCGCGCGTCCGAGATTGACCTGGGCGGGTCCGAACAAAGGCGCGGACTGCGTTGCAGCGCGCAGCGCATTGATGGAGGCGGGGAGGTCGCCGCGCGCACGCATCGTGACCGAATAGTTGAACAGCGCGAGATGGCGCAGGCTGTCTTCCGGATTGTAGGCGATCCACGTCGCATAGAGATCGGCGGCTTCCGCCGACAGTCCGAAGCCGTTCAGGCTTTCGGCGGTCTTGATCAGCTCGGCCAGCGTCATTTCCTGGCTTTTCGCCCGCGTCGCGAAAGACGACAGCACTGACGCCCGGTCCAAGGTTTCCGCACCATCGGTCATCAGCAGCCCTCGAAATCAGGTCGCCACGCCACGCCTCCGGCGCACGACGGCAGAATAATCGTCAGGCCACGCTAGCGGTGAAAGCTTGCGCCTGGCTGGCGAGGGCGCCGCAAACGAAAGCGGGCCCCGCAAGGGGCCCGCCGCCGCGTCGTGTGAGGCGCGAAGACGTCAGACGCCTTCGTAGGCGGCGATCACCGCGGCGACCTGCGCCGTGTTCATCGCCTGCACCTGGGTGGTGCTGAAGGCCGCCGCCTGATCGGTAGAGAGGCCCGCGATATCGGCCGTGGAAAGGCCCGCGATGCCGCCGGTCGAGAAGGCCGAGATCTGCGCGGTCGAAAGCGCGGCGACATCGTCGGTCGACATGGCCGCGACTTCGCTGCTCGTGATGGCCCCAACCTGGGCCGTCGTGAGCGCCGCGGTCTGGTCCGTGGTCAGCGCCGCGAACTGCGTCGAGCCGAGAGCCGCGACCGCGCCGGTGCTCAGCGCCGCGACTTGCGCCGTGCTGAGCGCCGCGACCGTGTCGGTGCCGAGGCCCGCAACCTGCGTGGCGGTGATCGCATGCACCTGTGTGGTGCTCATCGCCGCGAAGTCGCCCGTGCTGAGCGCGCCGATCTGGGCCGAGGTGAGCGCGGCGACCTGCGTCGTGCTCAGCGCAGCCGCCTGGCCGGTGGTCAGGGCGCCGACCTGCGCGGTCTTCAGAGCGGCGATGTTCTTGGCGCCGAGCGCCAGGACCTGACCGGTCGAGAGAGCCGCGACGTCGTCGGTGCTGATAGCCGCCGCCTGCGCGCTGCTGAGAGCTCCGATCTGTCCGGTCGAAAGCGCCGCAACCTGCTCGGTCGAGAGCTGGCCGATCTGCGCGGTGCCGAGCGAAGCCACCGCGGTGGTGGTCAGCGCGGCGACCTGGCCCGACGAGAGCGCGCCGATGTCGGCGGTCGAGAGCGCCGCCGCCTGGGCGCCGCTCAGGACATGCGCCTGCGTTGTGCTCAGGGCGGCCACGTCGTCGGTGCTCAGCGCGCCGATCTGGGTGGAGGTGAGCGAGGCGACCTGGCTGGTGCTCAGCCCAGCGACCTGGTCCGTGCTCAGCGCGGCGATCTGCGCCGTGTTGAGGGCCGCGACATCCTTTGCCGTCATCGCGCCGAGCTGCGAGGTGCTCAGACCGGCGACCGAGGCAGTGGTGAGCGCGGCGGCCTGCGCCAGCGTCAGGGCGGCGACCTGGCCGGTGGTCAGCGCGCCGGTCTGGCTGGTCGACAGCGCGGCGATCTGGGTGGTGCGCAGGCCGGCGATGGTGGCCGAGGCGAGGGCCGCAACCTGTCCGGTCGAGAGCACGGCGAGGTTGTCGGTCGAGATGGCCGCAGCCTGTGTGGCGCTCAGGGCGTGCGCCTGGGTGGTGGTCAGGGCCGCGACGTCGTCGGTCGAGAGTGCGCCAACCTGCGCCGTCGTGACGGCGGCGATCTGCGCGGTCGACAGCGCGGCGAGGCCGGCGGTCGTCAAAGCGGAGAACTGCGCCGTGCGGAGCGAGGGAATGTCCTTCGCGCTGATGGCGGCGATCTGCGTTGTCGACATGGACGCGATGGCGTCCGTCGTCAGCGCCGCGGCCTGGCCGGTCGTCAGGGCGCCGATCTGGGCGGAGCCGAGCGCGCCGGTCTGGGCGGTCGAGAGAGCCGCGACCTGCGTGGTGGTCAGCGAGGGAACGTCCTTCACCGAAATCGCCGCGATCTGTCCCGTCGACAGGGCGGCGAGGTCTTCGGTGGAGATCGCCGCCGCCTGCGCGCCGGTCAGTGCGCCGATCTGCGTTGTCGACAGACCCGCGGCCTGGTCAGTGGTGAGCGCCGCGATCTGCGAGGTCTTGAGGCCGGCGATCGCCGCCGTGGTCAGCGCGCCGACCTGGTCGGTCGAGAGCGCCGCAAGATTGTCGGTCGAGATGGCCGCAGCCTGCGTGGCGCTGAGCGCATGCACCTGCGCCGTGTTGAGCGCCGTCGCCTCGGCGCTGGTCAGCGCCGAGATTTGCGCCGTCGTCATGCCGGCGACCTGCGCGGTGGACAGCGCCGCCGTCTGGGCGGTCGAAAGGGCGCGGATCTGCGCCGAGCCCAGGGCCGCGAAGTCCTTCACCTCGATGGCGCGGACCTGATCGGTCGACAGCGCCGCAAGGTCATCCGTGGTGAGCGCGGCGGTCTGGGCGCTGGTCAGCGCGACGACTTGCGCCGTGCTGAGCGCGCCAGCCTGATCGGTGCTCAGGACGGCGACTTGCGCTGTGCGGAGACCCGCGATGGCGCCAGTCGAGAGCGCCGCGACCTGGCCGGTCGAGAGCGTCGACACGCCGGCGGTCGAGAGCGCGCCGGCTTGCAGCGAACTGAGCACGTGAACCTGCGAGGTCGACAAGGCGGCGACGTCCTCGGTGCTGAGGCTTGCGACCTGCGCCGTGGTCAGGGA
>JAQGLP010000489.1 GCA_028292835.1 Variovorax sp. | reverse complement strand
AGCTCAGCAATCCCATGGTGGTTTCCTTCCGATTCCTTGTGGTGAGTCGGCCAATATAAGGAAGACTCAGCCGCACGACACGTAGGCGCAGGCCGCGCATGGCGGTGCGCGTGGGTCCGCACTCCCGCGGCCGGACAAGGCAATAATCCCGGCCATGGGCTTTCTCGCGATCGATATCGGCAACACCCGCCTCAAGTGGGCACATTACGATGCGGCCCGGCCCGGCGCCACGCTGCTGGCGCAGGGGGTGGAGTTCCTCGACCACATCGATCGCCTGGCCGAAGGGCCCTGGGCCGAGCTGCCGCAGCCCGACTGCATGCTGGGCTGCGTGGTGGCGGGCGACGCGGTGCGCCGCCGCGCCGAGGAGCAGCTGGGCGAGCGCTTCGACTTCACGCCGCGCTGGGTCGTCCCCGGTCTCACCGAGGCCGGCCTGGTCAACGGCTACGACCACCCGACGCGCTTGGGCGCCGACCGCTGGGTCGCCATGATCGGCGCGCGCCACCGCATGCTGGCCCAGGGCCCGGCGCGTCCGATGGTCGTGGTGCTGATCGGCACGGCCGTCACGGTCGAGGCGGTCGATGTCTCGGGCAAGTTTCTGGGCGGCTTGATCCTGCCGGGCCACGGCATCATGCTGCGCGCGCTCGAATCCGGCACCGCCGGCCTGCACGTGCCCACCGGGGAAGTGTGCGAATTCCCGACCAACACCAGCGACGCGTTGACCAGTGGCGGCACCTACGCCATCGCCGGCGCCGTCGACCGCATGGTGCAGCATGTGCGCGCGCACTGCGGCGCCGAGCCGGCGCGCTACATGACGGGCGGCGCGGGTTGGAAGATGGCGCCCTCGATGGCGTCCGAGTTCGAGCTGGTCGACAGCCTGATCATGGACGGCCTGCTGACCATCGCGCAGCAGCGCGCGCTGCCGCCGGCCTGAACTGAGCCGCGGAGCGCGCGAGCCGCTCTCGGGCTAGCGGGCCGCCGCGCTGCGAATGCGCGCGAGGTTGTCCTCGAAATAGGCGCTGCCCGCCCGGTCCGCGTTGAACGTACGGTCGAGCACCGCCACGCCGGGCAGCACGCCCTGACCGCTGGTGACGAAATTCTGGGCCTGCCGGACCACGGTCTCGACGCTGTGGCTCCACTGCGGCGTACCGGTTACCTGCACATGGTGGGTCGGCGTCATGTCCTTGCGGGGCGTGAGCGGAATCGACAGCTCGACACCGGCGAACGTTCGTGCCGAACGGTCCCAGTCGAATTTGGTGCGGCGCACATAAAAGCTCACCGCCACGTCGTGGAACCATTGCTTGACGCCGACCCTGGCGCCCGTGTCGTTGTGCAGGAACTGCCCGGCGGTCACCTCGAAGTCGGTGTGCGTGGGCGTGAAGCTGTAACGGTAGCTTCCCAGCAGCGGATGCGAGGTCGCGGGCAGCAGCGAGGCGCTGTCCGCGATGCGCTCGAAGCGGCCCCCCTCGATCCCGAAGCGGTGCCGGCCCTGGGCAGGCTCCCAGCGCAACTCGCCATAGGCGCCACGGTACGACTCGTTGATCCGGCCGGCGGTGACATGCGCCGTGACCGCATCGGCGCCCCAGCGCGCGGCCGCCGACCTGGCTTGTGGGGCCCACAGGCGCTCGACCGGCAGGCGCCAGACCTGGTGCACCAGGACCCGGTCGGTCACGCTGGTCAGGCGCTGGGACCCGAACACCGCCGGGTCGCGGAAGTCCGAAGAGGCTTGCAGGGGCGCCACGTGGCTGACTTCCGCATAAGCGCCGCGCCACAGCGGCTGCTGCACCGTGGCGCGCAGGCCGAGCGAATAATCGAACACGCCGTATTCGGTCCCGATGGTGCTGCGCAGCACCGGCTCCAGCACCAGCCGCATGGTGGACCAGCTGGGTGCGGTTGGCTCTCCCAGCCAGCGGGCGTCGCGGACCAGCGAGTCCACGGCCGTGGCCCCGGGCGTGAGCAGCCGGCCCGGGTTGCAGCCGGGCGACTTGCCGGCGATCCATTGCGCCAGGCAATCGGCCCGCCCGGCCACGCCCACGATGGCCGTCTGGCGCTGGGTCAGCACCAGACGGTAGTCCGATCGGGCCTCGCCCAGCCGGCGGGCGATCACGCCGAGCGCAACCCCCAGGCCGTCGGCCGTATTGACGTTGTACGTGGCGTTGTTGACCTGCACGGCGATGGCGCCGTCCGGCATGCGGCCCACGCCGATGTCCTCGAAGCCTTGCGCGCGCAGCGCTTCGGCCAGCTCGCGCAGCCGGTCGTCGCTGACAGGAGCCGGTTCGCTCGTGGCGATGCCAGACCCGGAGGTGTCCAGGGAGGAAGCCAATCCCGGTCCCGCATGGGAGGTGGCTTCCGGCGGTGTCGATACAGGCAGGCCCTGCGTCGAGAATTCCCGGCGCTGCGC
This sequence comes from Variovorax sp., assembly GCA_028292835.1. GTDB lineage: Bacteria > Pseudomonadota > Gammaproteobacteria > Burkholderiales > Burkholderiaceae_C > Variovorax. The sequence goes on along the minus strand of JAQGLP010000489.1, from coordinate 1,167 downwards.
CAGCCGTGATGCGGGTGCGGCGTCGGGCGGCGCGCCCGACGCGAGTCCGGACTCCGCGGGCGAACTCTCCACGGTACGCGTCGTGGGCACCTTGTAGAGCGGGATGTTCAGACCCAGGCTCCACCAGCTGCGCGCGGTGCGCTCATCGCCTCGCAGCCGGACATTGATGCCCGCGTGCGCGGACCAGCCGGCCGGCAGCCATTCGGCCGGTGCGAAAAGACGCGCGCCGGCCCAGGCTTTTCCGTTGGTGTACTCGACGTGAGTCTGCGCCCAGGACAACGGGCGGTAGGCCGCGCTGGCGAACACGCCCTTGAGCGCCGTGACAGGATTTACGGCTGCGGTGCCGCCGCGGCGGGCGTAGCCCAGGCTCAGGTCGAGCTTGTCCGGGCTGTAGGTCAGCACCCCGTAGGTGGAGCGAAAGAAGGAGGCCTGGCCTCCCACGTCGGTCATGCCGATGGCGGCGTGCCAGCGGAGCGCCGAATCGAGCGGCATTCCCGCCTTGAAATTGGCCGAGAGGTCGCGCAGGCCGCAAGCCTCGGTGTAGCAGTGGGTCTGAAGCGTGTTGGCGGCCATCCGGCCCGACACTTCCAGATTGGGCAGCAGGCCGAAGCCGGCCACGAAGTTGTGGCCGCCGGTGCCCAGCCCGGAAACCGGGGCACCGACCAACTCGCTGTCGTAGGCGAGGGAGACGCTGCCCCAGGGCAGCAGGCGCGCCGTGGGCGTGACCGACCAGCCGGTGAATCCCGAGGCGCTCATCGCGCCGCCCTGTTGCGCCAGGCTCGGCTGAGCCGCCCCCAGCCCCACCAGCATTCCTGCCGCCATCACGCCATGAATGCGTCCCATCGATTGCGCTTTCATCCTGCCCTTTTGGGCGACCAAGAAAAGCCGAAGGGCAGCCGTGCTGCCCCTCAAGCCGTCAGGCGCGCTCCATGGAACGCGGCCTTCCCCCTTACTTTCCGGATGCGCCGGTGGCGCCGCTCGCCGGCGTGGGCAGGGCAGTCCCAAGCGCCTTGACCACCGCCTTCACAGCCGCCTTCACGGCGCCGTTGCTGTCCTGCAGCACCGCGGCCGTCGCGTCGAGCACCTTGTCCAGGTCCGAGCCCACGGCAAAGGTGGTCGAATCGAAGTTCTGGGCGGCGCTCAGGATGGTCGCGGCCTGTCCCGCGG
>JAQGLP010000482.1 GCA_028292835.1 Variovorax sp. | reverse complement strand
ACTGGGTGCCGACGACGACCACGTTCCTGCCTGTGGTTGCGCTCATGATGTTCCGCTTTTTCCAAAAATTCAGATGGCTTGCACGTGCCACTCGCCGGCGTGCTCGACGAGCGCGCGGTCGCAGTGGAATTCGTCGATTTCGCTGTCGTGGCCCGGCAGCACGCACACCACGGTTTCGCCGTGGCGGCGCAGCTTGGCAATGGCGTCCTGCAGGGCCGGCGTGTGGTTCCAGGGTGCACGGATGGCCGCGCGCAGCGGTTGCGGCGCCAGCACGCCGACCAGCTCGCGCACGTCGAGGCTGAAGCCCGCCGCCGGGCGGTTGCGCCCGAACACGGCGCCGACCTCGTCGTAGCGTCCGCCGCGCACCAGCGCATCGCTCGCGCCTTCGGCGAAGACGCCAAAGCGCACGCCGCTGTAATAGGCATAGCCGCGCAGGTCCGACAGGTCGAAGCTGGCCTGCACCCCCGTCGCGGCACTCAGCTGCGATGCCAGCTGGCGCAGGTCCGACAGCGCCTGGCGCACCGCCAGTGTGTCGGGCAGCGCCCGGGCCGCCTCGTCGAGCACGGGAGCCTCGCCGTAGAGGCCCACCAGCGCCAGCAGTCCTTCGCGCGCCACGCGCGGGAAATCGCGTGTCAGCGCGCGCAACTCGCTCGCGTCCTTGGCGGCGAGCGCCGCGTGCGCGCGCGCAAGCGCCGGGACGTCGAGCACGACCCCTTCGAATAGCGAGCGCACGATGCGCGCATCCGCCATATCGACCACCAGCCGGCCCATGGGGCCGGCGGCACGCAGACAGTCGAGCGCCAGCAGCAGCACCTCGGTGTCGGCTTCCAGACCGGCGTGGCCATAGATCTCGGCGCCGAACTGCAGCGGCTCGCGCGTGGCGCGCGGACGGTCGGGGCGGGTGTGCAGCACGGGACCGCAGTAGCACAGGCGCGCCACGCCCCGGCGGTTGAGCAGGTGCGCGTCGATGCGCGCCACCTGCGGCGTGGTGTCGGCGCGCAGTCCCATGGTGCGCCCGGAGAGCTGGTCGACCAGCTTGAAGGTCAGCAGGTCGAGCGCCTCGCCCGTGCCCGAGAGCAGCGATTCCAGGTGCTCCAGCAACGGCGGCATCACCAGCTCGTAGCCATAGCCGCGGGTGGTGTCGAGCAGTCGGCGTCGAAGTTCTTCGATGTGGCGTGCCTCGGAAGGCAGTACATCGGCAATGTGATCCGGGAGGACCCAGGCGGACATGAGGATCGGGGGCTGTTAAAACAGGGATTCTACCGGGCGACAGGAGCACGTCCGTGTACGCCGCCCCGGCCTCTCGCACTCGGGCGAGATACCGGCGCAACGCGCAGGAGCCCTTGCGGGCGCTATCGAAGTCATAGCGCACGACGCCTATGGGCGCAGCGCTTAGAGCTGTTTCTTGCGATATGTTCCGGCGTTCAGCCCAACAGCCAGAGCAGCAACAAGCCCAGCAGGATGCTGCACAGCCCGAAGAAGCGCAGCTGCCCGTCGCGCAACTGCAGCAACTGCGAGAAGGCGCTGCGCCAGCGGCCCGGCGATGCGAAGGGCAGCAGCCCCTCGATCACCAGCACCAGCGCCAGGGCGCTCCACAACGCGTTGGCGCTCATTTATTCATCTGGCTTGTGCCGGTCCGACAACGTGCGGCGCCGCTGCGCTCAACGCCGCGCCGGGGCTGTTCCGCTGCCCGAGCCGTTGAGGGCACGGAAGAATTCGGACGACGACGGGTCCACCACCAGCACGTCGCTCTTCTTGTTGAAGCTCTGCCGGTAGGCGTCAAGGCTGCGGTAGAACTGCGCGAACTGCGGGTCGCGCCCGAAGGCCTGGGCGTAGACGGCCGAGGCCTGCGCGTCGCCGTCGCCCTTGACCTTCTGGGCGTCGCGATAGGCGTTGGCCACGGTCACGTCGCGCTGGCGGTCGGCATCGGCGCGGATCTTCTCGCCCTCGGCCAGGCCGGTGGAGCGCAGCTCGTTGGCCACGCGCTTGCGTTCGGCCTCCATGCGCCGGTAGACCGATTCGGTGATCGCCTCCACATAGTCGACGCGCGTGATGCGCACGTCCACCACGTCGACGCCCCACGGCTTGGCGCCCTTCACGACGCCCAGCACCTCGCGCTGGACATCGGCCATCAATGCCTCGCGCCGTACCGAGATCAGGTCGCGCACCGTGCGCTTGTTGATGTTTTCCTGGAACGCGTTGCGCACCACGCGGTTGAGCTGGGTGGCACCGGCGTTCTCGTCGAGCCCGACGTTGCGGATGTACTCCGACGGGTTGGTGATGCGCCAGCGCACATACCAGTCGATCACCACGCGCTGTTTCTCCGCCGTGAGCATGGGCTCGGGGTCGAGGCTGGCGAGCGTCAGCAGCCGCTTGTCGAGGTACGAGACGTTCTGGAAAGGCGGTGGGAGCTTGAAGTTGAGCCCCGGCTGGGTGATGACATCCTTGATCTGGCCCAGGGCGTAGACGATCCCGAACTGGCGCTGGTCGACCACGAAGAGGGTCGAGCTCAGCAGCGCGAGCGCCACCAGCACCGACGAGGCGATGAATCCGATTCTGCTGTTCATGTCTTGCGTTTCCTCAGCGCACGTCGCGATCGCGCGAGCGGCCTTCGCGCGCGCGGGTGTCGGTGCTGGCGGGGGCGCTCGGTGCTGGCGGCGGCGTCTGGAGCGTGGAGGCTCCCGAATTGGTGGAATCGGTGGCGCCGCCCTGTGCCGTCATCTGCATGATCTTGTCGAGCGGCAGGTAGAGCAGGTTGGAGCCCTGGCGCGAATCCACCAGCACTTTGGTGGTATTGGCGTAGAGCTGCTGCATGGCGTCGATGTACATGCGGTCGCGCGTCACCTGCGGCGCCTTCTGGTACTCGGCGAGCACCTGGTTGAAGCGCTGCGCGTCGCCCTGCGCCTGCGCCACGATGCGCGCCTTGTAGGCCTCGGCCTCTTCCTTCAGGCGCGAGGCGGTGCCGACGGCACGCGGAATGACGTCGTTGGCGTACGCCTGCGCCTCGTTCTTGACGCGCTCGCGCTCCTGGCCGGCCTTGAGCACATCGTCGAACGCGGCCTGCACCTGCTCGGGCGGGCGAACGCCTCCCTGCTGCAGGTTGATGCCGACAATCTCGACGCCCACCTTGTAGCGGTCGAGGATGGTCTGCATGAGCACGCGCACGCGTGGAGCGATCTGGTCGCGCTCCTCCGCCAGCGCGGCGTCCATCTTCATCTTGCCGACCACCTCGCGCACGGCGGTTTCGGCCACCTGCACCACCGTCTCCGCGGGATTCTTGCTCTCGTAGAGATACGCGCGCGCGTCGCTCAGGCGGTATTGCACCGCAAACTTGATCTCGACGATGTTCTCGTCCTCGGTCAGCATGGCCGACTCGCGCAGGCCGGTGGAGCGAACGATGCTGTCGCGGCCCACGTCGGTCGAGCGGATCTGGGTCACGACGACCAGTTCGTGGCGCTGGATCGGGTACGGCAACCGCCAGTTGAAGCCGGCGCCCACCGTCGTCTTGTAGCGTCCGAACTGGGTGATGACCGCCTGCTGACCTTCCTGCACGATGAAAAACCCGGTGCCCAGCCAGATCAGCACGGCGACCGCGGCGACCAGGCCCAGGCCGAAGCCGGCATTCTTCAGGTCGGGGCGAAAGCCCCCCGGGCCATCGCCATTGTTGTTGCCGTCACCGGGACGGTCATTGCGGCCGCCATTCTTGTTGCCGCCGAACAGGCCGGACAACTTGCGGTTGAAATCTCGCCAGAGTTCCTCAAGATCGGGTGGTCCCGGGTTCGGACCCTGACCCCGGGGGCGATTCTGGTGGTTGTTGTTCGACGAGGGCGGCAGCGGCGGATCGGCATCCGGACGCGGAGCCTGGGCCCGGTCGCCTTCCGATGGCGAAGCACCTTCGCCGCGCCCCCAGCGGCCGTCGTTGAGATTGAACATCCCCCGTAACCGGCTGCGCAGCCGAGCCCGTTTCGGGGCTTCAAACATCACATTCATTCGCTTGGTTTTCTTTTCTATGGCGCAATTGTGCCAATCACTTCATGTCACCCGCGCCACCGGGCAATTCGGCAGCGGGCCCCATGGAGATCTGAGGCGCCTGCCCCGACAGGTCGGCAAGCCGCTCGCGCAGCGCCGGCATGCCCTGGCCACTGTGGGCGCTGACGAAGACGCGCGGCAGCGTCACGCCGTCGAGCTCCATTTCATCGTGCAACTGCACGGGAAACCGGGCAGCGTCGAGGACGTCGATCTTGTTGAACACCAGCAATTGCGGGATGTCGCCGGCCCCGATGTCTCGCAGCACGCGCTGCACCTCGATCATCTGCTCCGGATGGTGTGGGTTGGAGACATCGACCACGTGCAGCAGCAGGTCGGCATCGACCGCTTCCTGCAACGTCGCCTTGAACGCCTCGACCAGCCCGTGCGGCAACTCGCGGATAAAGCCCACCGTGTCCGACAGCGAAACCTGCCGTCGTGCATCGCCCAGGTACAGCTGGCGCGTGGTGGTGTCGAGCGTGGCGAAGAGCTGGTCGGCCGCGTAGGCACGGGCCTTGACCAGCGTATTGAAGAGCGAGGACTTGCCGGCGTTGGTATAGCCGACCAGCGAGATGTTGAAGGTGTCTCGGCGTTCGCGCTGCCTGCGCTGGGTTCCGCGCTGGCGCACCACCTTGGCGAGCCGCTCGCGCGTGCGCTTGACCGATTCTCCGATCATGCGGCGGTCGAGCTCGATCTGCGCTTCGCCCGGGCCGCCGCGCGTACCGATGCCGCCACGCTGGCGCTCCAGGTGCGACCAGCGCCGCACCAAGCGCGTGCTCAGGTACTGCAGCCGGGCCAGCTCGACCTGCAGCTTGCCCTCGTGAGAACGGGCGCGCTGCGCGAAGATTTCCAGGATCAGGAAGGTACGGTCGTATACCGCAACGCCCAGGTGGCGCTCCAGGTTGCGCTGCTGCGCCGGGCTCAGGGCCTGGTCGAACAGCACCTCGCTCGCGCGGTGCAGCTCGGCCAGCGCCTTGATCTCGTCGGCCTTGCCGCTGCCGACGAACAGGGCGGCATCGGGCGCCTTGCGCTTGCAGGTAATGCGAGCCACCGGGTCGAGCCCGGCGGTCTCGGCCAGCAGGCCCAGCTCCTCCAGCTCGCTGTCGAAATGGGGCAGGCCAAAGTCGACGCCGACGAGGATGACGGCGCCTTCCTGGCGGGGGATGGAATCAGACAAGCGTTTGGAAAAT
>JAQGLP010000481.1 GCA_028292835.1 Variovorax sp. | reverse complement strand
CAACTGCCTGATGGCCGGCCAGGGCCAGGCGCCCGCGCGCCAGGCGGGCTTCAAGGGCGGCCTGCCGGCCAGCACCGGTGCCGTCACGCTGTCGAAAATGTGCGGCTCGGGCATGGAGGCGACCCTGCTGGCGCATGACCAATTGATCGCGGGCAGCCGCGATGTGGTGGTGGCCGGCGGCATGGAAAGCATGACCAACGCGCCGTACCTGCTGCCCAAGGCGCGCGGCGGCATGCGCATCGGCCACGACCGCATTTTCGACCACATGATGCTCGACGGCCTGGAAGACGCCTACGAGCCGGGCCGCTCCATGGGCACCTTCGGCGAGGACTGCGCCGCCAAGTACGGCTTCACGCGCGAGCAGCAGGACGCCTTCGCCATCGCCAGCGTCGAGCGCGCCAGGCACGCGAGCGAGGCCGGCCTGTTCCGGGACGAGATCGCGCCCGTCACGGTGAAGGGCCGCGGCGGCGACACGGTGGTCGCCACCGACGAGGGCCCGGGCAAGGTCAAGGTGGACAAGATCCCGACGCTGCGCCCCGCCTTCAAGAAGGAGGGCGGCACCATCACCGCCGCGTCCAGCTCGTCGATCAACGACGGCGCGGCCGCGCTGGTCATGATGACCGCAAGCGCCGCAAAGCGGCTGGGTACGCGGCCGGTCGCGCGCCTGGTCGGCCACGCCACCCACGCCCAGCAGCCCGAGTGGTTTTCCACGGCGCCGGTGGGCGCGGTGCACAAGCTCCTTGCCAAGACCGGCTGGAGCGTGCGCGACGTCGATCTGTGGGAAGTCAACGAGGCGTTCGCCGTGGTGCCGATGGCGCTGATGCACGAGCTCTCGGTGCCGCACGAGATCGTCAACGTCCACGGCGGCGCCTGCGCGCTGGGCCATCCGATCGGCGCCAGCGGCGCGCGCATCATGGTCACGCTGATCCACGCATTGCAGGCGCGCGGCCTGAGGCGCGGCGTCGCGACGCTGTGCATCGGCGGCGGCGAGGCGACCGCCGTGGCGCTTGAATTGCTATAAAAACAATAGCTGAAGGTGCCTGAGGATCGGGCGCTGGAGGTACTTCTTCACTTCAAAGCGCGCGGCACGGCCAGCGCGCGAGCCCCAGGAGTTTTCATGCAGCAACGACCTTCCGTGCCCCGCCTTTCATCCTCCGGGCAGGGCGCCCCGCGCGCGGCACTGCGCGGCCTCGCGTTGGCCACGGTGCTGGCGTGCGGCCTCGCCGCGGCGCCGGCGCTGGCGCAAAAGCGCGACAACGCGCTGTTTGAGGCCGCCACCGCCGAGCAGCCGGCCCTCATGAAGACGCTCGAGCGCCTGGTCAACATCGAAACGGGCACCGGCGACGCCGAGGGCATCGCCGCGGCCGGCCGGCTGCTGGAGGACGAGCTGAAGGCGCTGGGCTTCGCGGTCGCGCGTCACAAGGCGGTGGGCACGGCGGTCGGCGACAACCTGGTCGGCAAGTTGAAGGGCCGGGGCGGCAAGAAGCTGCCGCTGCTCGCGCACATGGACACCGTGTACCTCAAGGGCATCCTCGCGAGCGCGCCGTTTCGCGTCGAGGGCAGCCGCGCCTACGGCCCCGGCATCGCCGACGACAAGGGGGGCGCCGCCGTCATCCTGCACTCGCTGCGGCTGCTGACGAGCTACGGGTTCCGCGATTTCGACACCCTCACGGTGCTGTTCAACACCGACGAGGAAAAGGGCTCCTTCGGTTCGCGCGACCTGATCCAGGAGGAGGCCAGGCAGGCCGACTACGTGCTGTCGTTCGAGCCGACCGGCGCTGTCCGCGAAAGCCTGACGCTGGGCACCTCGGGCATCGCCTACGTGCAGGCCAACATCACCGGCCGGGCCTCGCACGCCGGCGCCGCGCCCGAGCAGGGTGTCAATGCGCTGGTCGAGGCGTCGGACCTGGTGCTGCGCACCATGGACATCGACGACAAGGCCAAGGGCCTGCGCTTCAACTGGACCATCGCCAAGGCGGGCGCGGTGTCGAACATCATCCCGGCTTCCGCCACGCTCAACGCCGACGTGCGCTACGCGAGGAACGAGGACTTCGAAGCCGCCATGAAGACGCTGGAAGAAAAGGCGCAGCAAAAGAAGCTGCCCGAGGCGGAGGTCAAGATCGTCGTCACGCGCGGCCGCCCGGCCTTCAACGCGGGCGAGGGCGGCCGCCGGCTGGTCGACAAGGCGGTGGCTTTCTACAAGGAGGCCGGTGGCACGCTGGAGATCGAGGAGCGCACCGGCGGCGGCACCGACGCGGCCTACGCGGCGCTCTCGGGCAAACCGGTGATCGAGAGTCTGGGGCTGCCCGGCTTCGGCTACCACAGCGACAAGGCCGAGTACATCGACATCAGCGCCATCCCGCGCCGCCTCTACCTGACGAGCAGGCTGATCATGGACCTGGGCCAAGGGAAGTAGCCGGCCCGCCGCACCGGAAAAAGGAGCCACCATGCTGCTCACCGCCGACCAGGAAGCAATCCGCGACGCGGTGCGCGCCTTCGCCCAGGCCGAACTCTGGCCGCATGCCGCGCGCTGGGACCGCGAGCACCATTTCCCGAAGGAGGCGCATGCCGGCCTCGCCGCGCTCGGCGCCTACGGCATTTGCGTGCCCGAGGACGACGGCGGCGCCGGACTCGACTACCTGACGCTCGCGCTGGTGCTGGAGGAAATCGCCGCCGGCGACGGTGGCACCAGCACCGCCATCAGCGTGACCAACTGCCCGGTCAACGCGATCCTGCTGCGCTACGGCAACGCGCAGCAAAAAAAGGACTGGCTGCAGCCGCTGGCGCAGGGCCGCATGCTCGGCGCCTTCTGCCTGACCGAGCCGCAGGCCGGCAGCGACGCGTCGAGCCTGCGCACCACCGCGCGCCGGGACGCCGACGGCTGGGTGATCGACGGCGTCAAGCAGTTCATCACCAGCGGCCGGAACGGCCAGGTCGCCATCGTCATCGCCGTCACCGACCGGGGCGCGGGCAAGCGCGGCATGAGCGCCTTCCTCGTGCCGACCGACGCTCCGGGCTACACCGTCGCGCGGCTGGAGGACAAGCTCGGCCAGCACTCCAGCGACACCGCGCAGGTCAACTTCGACGCCTGCCGCGTGCCCGCCGACAACCTCATCGGCCAAGAAGGCGAGGGCTACCGGATCGCGCTCGGCGCGCTGGAGGGCGGGCGCATCGGCATCGCCGCGCAGATCGTGGGCATGGCGCGCAGCGCATTCGACGTGGCGCTGGACAACGCCAAGGAGCGCCAGGCCTTCGGCGGCCCCATCTTTGGGCAGCAGGCCGTAGGCTTTCGTCTGGCCGACTGCGCCACGCAGCTCGAAGCCGCGCGCCAGCTCCTCTGGCATGCCGCCAGCCTGCGCGACGCCGGGCGGCCGTGCCTGAAGGAGGCCGCCATGGCCAAGCTGTTCGCCAGCGAGATGGCCGAGCGCGTGTGCAGCGCCGCGATCCAGACGCTCGGCGGCTACGGCTACGTGAGCGACTTCCCCGTGGAGCGCATCTACCGCGACGTGCGCGTCTGCCAGATCTACGAGGGCACCTCGGACATCCAGCGGCTGCTGATCCAGCGGGCGCTGGCATGACGGGGCGCCGCGCGGTACGGGCGGAGCGCCGGCCGCAACACAAACACGCTGTCCATGGACTTCACGGTGAAGTCGCATGGGTGGTGTTCCAATAGAGCCCTCCATGAGTGCCCCTACTTCTTTCACCGGAATCTGCCCCTGCGGCCGCACCGACCAGCGTGCGCGGCCCCTGCCCTTCGCCCAGTGCTGCGGCCGCTACCTCGACGACTTCGAGGGCACGCCGGCGCCCGATGCCGAGTCGCTGATGCGCTCGCGCTACACGGCCTTCGTGCTGGAGCGGGCCGACTACCTGCTGGCCACCTGGCATCCCAGCACCCGGCCGGCGCGGCTGGACTTCGAGCCCGGCGTGCGCTGGCTCGGACTCAACGTGCGATCCCGCAGCATGAGCGATGGCGAGCATGCGGAGGTCGAGTTCGTGGCGCGCTCGCGCGACGCGTCGGGCCAAGCGAGCCGGCTGCTTGAGCGCAGCCGCTTCGTGCGCGAGGGCGATCGCTGGTTCTACCTGGACGCGGTGCCGCCTCCGGCATCCGCCTGAGGTCGCCGTGCGGCCCTTTCTGGCCTGCCCGTTCGCAGGGCGTGCGCACCGCCAGCCTCAACCAACATCCTTGATGTGGCCTCCGAACGTCTGAATTTCGCTGTGCGGTATTCGGCTGG
>JAQGLP010000449.1 GCA_028292835.1 Variovorax sp. | reverse complement strand
AGCGCCGAGGAGAAGCCGCCCGGCGGCTCAGAAGTGGGTGCCGACGATGAACTTGAGCACCCAGCGGTCGGCTTCCCGGGTCAGGCCCCGGCCGATGCCGATGTTCAGGTCGAAGCGCTCGAACTCGTGGTCGACGACGGCGAACAGGGTCTTGCTGTTCTTGCGGAGCGCGTCGGGGCGTGCCAGGGGTCCGAGTTCGTTGTAGGTTTCGAAGCCGACCTGCGTCCTGGCATTGACGGCATACGCGACCTTGGCGTCCACGTCGAGCGTCACCGGTCCGCCGCCGCGCGACAGGCTCCAGTCCAGGTTGGGGTTGACGGCGAACGTCCACGGCCCGGTCCGGTAGCCGAGGATGCCCTTGAGCTCGGCGTTCCAGGGCGTCGGCGACACGCGCAACCCGGTCCTGCCGACTTCCAGGTTCGCGCCCCAGAAGAACCCGGCCTCCTTGTCGTGCGGCGCGATGTACTTGACGCGCACCTTGAAGCCGTCCAGGTTCGGATCGGCGTTGGCGGCGCGCGTGCTGAGCACATACAGGCCGAGCTCGACCGTGTCGCTCAGGCCATAGTAGAACTCCGGCGTCAGCCGGTAGACGTGCGCCGGCGGTTGCTCGCCCGGATAGCTCGGCGTCGACGCGCCGGAGAACACGTAGTTGTTGTGGACATCCAGGCCGAAGCGCCCGGGTGCCGTCAGGTCGTCCAAGTACACCTGGATCTCTTCCGCCGCCGCCAGGGCGGGCGGCGAGGCGCAGGCGAGGGCCAGGAGGCTGGCGACCGTGCCTGTCCGGACCAGCCCGGCCCGGCGCTTCGTTGAAGACGCGGGTGCTGCCCCCTGGGGAGGTGCCGGTCTGGGGTTCACTGCAAGACCTCTCGATCAGGGCCCGGCGGCTCGGACCGGGCGGGGTTTTTCGAAGGTGGCAGTGTGCCACCGGTCGGGCTTCCCGCGTCCTTGCATTCTTCGCGCCGGGTTGAACCGGGGCGGTCCCTCAGGCGCTTTGGACCGCGATCTCGTGCAGGCGGATACAGCGCACCGTGTGCCCGTGCGGCAGCGCTTCGGGCGCGGGCCGCGTCGTGTGGCAGGCATCGATGGTGTGGCCGCAGCGCCCGGCAAAGGGGCAGCCCGGCGGGAGATCGATCAGTTCGGGCACGCTGCCGCGGATGGTGGCGAGCCGGCCGCCGCGCGCCGCATCGAGGGCGGGCCGTGCCGCGAACAGGCCCTGGGTGTACGGGTGCGCGCGTTCGGCGAACACGGTGGCGGTCGGGCCGCTCTCGACCACGCTGCCGCCGTACATCACGAGCATCTTCGAGACGCTTTGCGCGATCACGCCCAGGTCATGCGAGATCAGGATCAGCGCCATGCCGCGCTCGGCCACCAGCTCCCGGATCAACTCGAGGACCTGCTGCTGGATCGTCACGTCGAGCGCGGTGGTCGGCTCGTCGGCGATCAGCAGGTCCGGCCCGCAGGCCAGCGCCATCGCGATGCCGATGCGCTGGCGCTGGCCGCCCGAGAACTGGTGCGGGTAGGCGTCCAGGCGCGTCGCCGCATCGGGAATGCCGACGCGCTCCAGCAGCGCCAGCGATTCGCGCCGCGCCGCAGCCGCCGACAACCCGCGGTGCAGGCGCAGCGGCTCGCCGACCTGTCGCGCGACGGTGTGCAGCGGGTTGAGCGCCGTCATCGGCTCCTGGAAGACCATGCCGATGCGGTTGCCACGCAGCTTGCACATGTCGCGCTCGCTGCGCCCGACCAGCTCGATGCCGTCGAAGCGGATGCTGCCTGTGACCCGTGCGCTGGCCGGCAGCAGGCCCGTGAGCGACTGCACCGTGATGGACTTGCCGCAGCCCGATTCACCGACCAGCCCCAGCATCTCGCCGCGCTCCAGCGAGAACGAAATGCCGCGCACCGCCGTGGCCGGGCCGCGCTGCGTTTGCAGGCGGACGTGGAGGTTGTCGACTTCGAGGAGAGGCATGGGATCAGAAAACGATACATGTACCCGACGGCAAGCGCAGCGACACGAAGTGCGCGGAGCCTGGGGGTGCGCTCATCTCGCTCTCAGGCGCGGGTCGAGCAGGTCGCGCAGGCCGTCGCCCAGCAGGTTGAGGCCCAGCACGGCCAACGCGATCGCCACCCCGGGAAAGACAGCCAGCAGCGGCTGCTGGAACATCAGGGTCTGCGCCTCGCTCAGCATGCGGCCCCACGAGGGCTGTGGCGGCTGCGTGCCCAGGCCGAGGTACGACAGCGCGGCTTCCGCCAGGATGGCGATGGCGAAACGGATCGTCACCTGCACGATCAGCACGGCCGAGATGTTGGGCAGCACATGCTGCAGCGTGATGGCCAGCGGCCCTTTTCCGCAGGCCCGCGCGGCGGCCACGTACTCGCGTGCCCAGACTTCCTTGGCCGAGGCACGCGTGAGGCGCGCGAAGGTCGGGATGTTGTAGATGCCGATCGCCACGATCGCGTTGACGATGCCCGCGCCGAACACCGCCGTCAGCATGATGGCCGACAGGATCGCCGGAAAGGCGAGCGAGAAGTCGGCCAGCCGCATGATTGTCTCCTCGACCCAGCCGCGCCGCGCGGCCGCCAGCAGGCCCAGCGCCGTGCCGGCCACGAGGCCGATGCCGACCGCGATCACGCCGACCAGGATCGAGGCGCGCGCGCCGACCAGCAGCAGCGAGGCCACGTCGCGCCCGAAGGCGTCGGTGCCGAGCCAGTGCGCGGCCGAGGGCGGCTGCATCTTGCCCGGCAGGTCCATCTCGTAGGGCGACCAGGGGGTCCAGACCAGCGACAGCGCGGCGGCGGCGAGCAGCAGCAGCGTCAGCGCGCCGCCGACGACGAAGCTGCGGTGGCGCAGGGCGCGGCGCCAGAAACCCGGCCCCCTGAAGGCGACCACGCCGGAGAGTGCCCCCGGCGTCGTTTCGGGGGTGGAGGGCGCCGCGCCTTCGCGTGCCGTGGTGGAGGACGGCCAGTCCGTCACAGGCTGGCGGCCTTGATGCGCGGATCGATCACGGCATAGAGCACGTCGACCACGAAGTTGACGATCACGACCATCGCCGCCAGCAGCATCACGCAGTTGCGCACCACGATCAGGTCGCGGTTGCTGATGGCCTGGAAGATGAGCTTGCCCAGCCCGGGCAGGTAGAACACGTTCTCGACCACGATGGTGCCCGCGAGCAGCTCGGCGAACTGCATCCCCATGACGGTGACCACCGGGATCAGCGCGTTCCTCAGCACGTGGCGCCACAGCACCGCGCGCTGCGAGACGCCCTTGGCCCGCGCCGTGCGCACGAAGTCCTCGCGCATCACCTCCAGCACCGCCGAGCGCGTGATGCGCGCCAGGATGGCCGCCTGCACCACCGCCAGCGAGAGGGCCGGCAGTAGCAGCGCCTTGAGCCCGCCCAGCACGCCCCCGATGCCTTCGCCCCAGCCGTCGAAGCCGCCCGCCGAGAACCATTGCAGTTGCACCGAGAACACCAGGATCAGCAGGATCGCGAACCAGAAGTTCGGGATTGCGATGCCGAACTGCGTCAGGCTCATCAGCCCGACGTCGCCCAGCTTGTTGTGTTGCGCCGCGGCGGTGAGGCCGACCGCGAGCGCCAGCACGGTGGTCAGCAGCATGGCCAGCAGCGCCAGCGGCACGGTGAGCGCAAGCCGCTCCAGCAGCAGGTCGATCACCGGCGTGCTGTAGGCGTGGCTGTCGCCCAGGCGGCCGGTCAGCAGGCCGCCGATCCAGTGCCAGTAGCGCGTCCACGCGGGCTGGTCGAGCCCCAGCTTGCTGGCCAGGGCCGCCACGGCCTCGGGCGAGGCGTCGGGTCCCATGAGCATTTGCGCGGCGTTGCCCGGCAGGATCTCCAGCACCAGGAAGACGATGGCCGAGGCGCCCATCAGCGTGGCGACCAGCGTGGCAAAGCGTTTGAGGAGGAAAAGGGGCATGAAGGAGAGTCGGCGCACCGGGTACGAACGGTCCGCATGACGGCAGGGGCATCGGCAGCATATCGAAAAGCGACCGATCGGCCCGCGATAATTCGCCGCATGGCCCTGATGATCACCGACGAATGCATCAACTGCGATGTCTGCGAACCGGAGTGCCCGAACGACGCCATCTCCATGGGCGAGGCGATCTACGAGATCGATCCGCGCAAGTGCACCGAGTGCGTCGGCCACTTCGACGAGCCGCAGTGCGTGCAGATCTGCCCGGTGGCCTGCATTCCGGTCGATCCGGCGCATGTCGAGACGCGCTCGGTGCTGTGGCAGAAGTACGAGCGGCTGACGAACCCCGCCGGGGCGGCCGGTCAGGCAGCGCCGCTGACCGAGGAGGCGCCACCGCTCGCCGAGGCAGCGCCCCTGGCGCAGGGCTGACGCCGCCGGGCCGGCCTCGGCGGTCGGCCGCCCTGGTCTTCTACGCTTTTCTGTAGCGGGTCCCGGTCGGGCGCGGCGTGCGTTCCAGCCGTTGCAGGCGCGCGCTGCAGGCGCTCGGTGGACGCGAGCCGCCGCTCGGCCAGCGCGGCGCTGTGTGCGGCCTGTGCCGCACGCCGGTCGCGCTCCGCCACCTCCCTTTCCTGCCGAAGGCGGCTGCGCTCCAGTTCGTCGCCACGCAGTTCGGCGCGTCGCGTGGCGGCCTGGGCGGCGCGCAGGTCGCCTTCGCTGCGCCGGTCATCGACCGCGACCGTTTTGCCGCCCTTGCAGGGCTGGTCGCCGTAGCTGTTGCCGCAGCGCCAAGCGGGCGCGGATGAGCCTGGGGCGTTTTGGGCGCCAGCCGGTGCCAGATGGGCACAGAGTGCTATCAAAAACGCAGCAGCGGAAAGTTTTCTTGTCATCTTGCCTTCTCCTCCTCGTCGTTCTTTTGGACTGTGGTCTCAGGCCGGCACGTTGTCCGCGGGCAGGCCGTCGGCGCCGGGCTCGCGGCGCGGTGGCTTCGGGCGCGGCGGCTTGCTGGTGTGGATGAGCAGCGTCGCCTTGTCCATCTCGCCCGCCACCAGCGCCGGCACCGCGTGCAGGCTGCGTACGATCGCGTCCTCGATCGCCTCGCGCTGCTCCTTCAGGGGCTTCTTCAGCACCCAGTGGATCACCTCGGACTTGACGCCCGGGTGGCCGATGCCCAGGCGCAGTCGCCAGTAGTCGCCGGTGCCGAGCTGCGCGTGGATGTCGCGCAGGCCGTTGTGGCCGGCATGGCTGCCGCCGAGCTTGAGCTTGGCCTCGCCCGGCACGATGTCGAGCTCGTCGTGCGCCACCAGGATTTCCTGCGGCTCGATCTTGAAGAAGCGCGCCAGCGCCACGACCGACTTGCCCGAGAGGTTCATGAAGGTCTGCGGCTTCAGCAGCCAGAGCGAGCGACCGTGGATCTGGGCGCGCGCGACCAGCCCGTGGTAGGCACGCTCGGGCGCCAGGGAGAGCTTCCAGTCGCGCGCGAGCGCATCGATCCACCAGAAGCCGGCGTTGTGGCGTGTCGCCTCGTATTCCGGCCCCGGATTGCCGAGGCCGACGAACAGTTTGATCATGGTGCGAATTATCGGGTGCCCCAATGCCAACGGCCCGCACGAGGCGGGCCGTTGGCTTGCGGGCGGAAAGTGCCGGCTTACTTCTTTGCGGCGGGCGTCTTGGCCGCAGGGGTCTTCGCAGCGGGCGTCTTGGCGGCCGGAGCTGCCTTGCCACCCTTGCCGGCCGGAGCTGCCGCAGCAGCCGCCGCCTCGGCGCCTTCAGCGGCCGGAGCGTCCACTTCCTCGACCGCCGGGGTCGTGGCCGAAGCCAGCACCGGGTTGACCTTGCCGTGGCTCACCCACTTCACGCCGCGCGGCAGCTTGATGTCCTTGAGCGTGACGGTGCCGTTCTTCTTGAGGCCCGACAGGTCCACCTCGATGAATTCGGGCAGTTCGCTCGGCAGGCAGTTCACTTCGAGTTCGGTCGTCACGTGGCTGACGAGGTTCAGCTCGAGCTTGACGGCATCGGACTCTTCCTCGCCCTTGAAGTGCAGCGGCACCTTCATGGTCATGCGGGTGCGGGCATCGACGCGCTGGAAGTCGATATGCTGCACGAGCTGGCGAAACGGGTGGTACTGCACGTCGCGCAGCAGCACCTTGCTGGTGGCGCCGCCGAGCTCCATTTCGAGGATCGACGCGTGGAACGTCTCCTTCTTGAGGGCGTGCCACAGGGCGTTGTGATCGAGCTCGATCAGTTGCGGCTGGGCTTCCCCACCGTAGACGATACCGGGCGTGCGGCCCGAAGTGCGGAGACGGCGGCTCGCACCCGTGCCCTGCTTGGCGCGCTCAAAAGCGACGAATTTCATAAAAGACTCCTGAAGCGGTGGCGGCTGCCACGACGCTCGATGCAAAGTCCACCGCGACCAGTGCGACTTCGGTTTAACAAGGGCTCCACCTCAAGCGGGGCCCGCTTTTTGCCCGGACCGGGCGGTTGACCCAACCTTAGAAAAGGTTGTCCTGGTCCGAGAACAAACTCATGACCGACTCGCCCTTGGCGATGCGCTGGATCGTCTCGGCGATCAGCGGGGCGACGGACAACTGGCGCACCTTGCCGCAGGCGGCGGCCGCCTCGGACAGCGGGATGGTGTTGGTCACCTACACCTCGTCGAGCACCGCGCCCCGGGTGATGCGCTCGATGGCCGGACCCGAGAGGATCGGGTGCGTGCAGTAGGCGTAGACCTTCTTCGCGCCGCGCTCCTTGAGCACCTCGGCCGCCTTTACCAGCGTGCCGGCGGTGTCGATCATGT
>JAQGLP010000442.1 GCA_028292835.1 Variovorax sp. | reverse complement strand
GTGTGGACCGTGTAGGCAAAGTCGACCGCCGTCGCGCCCTGCGGCAGCTCCACGATCGACGCGTCGGGCGTCAGCACGTAGATGCGGTCGTCGAACAGGCCGTGGGTGTGCCGCGCGTCGGACAGGTCGCGCTCCCACGCCAGCAGCTGGCGCAGCACGGCGATCTTGGCGTCGTACTCGCCGCCGGCCCACACGCCCGCGTAGCCCTTGCTGCCGGCTTCCTTGTAGGCCCAATGCGCGGCCACGCCGTGTTCGGCATGCTCGTGCATCTGGCGGGTCCGGATCTGGATCTCGATCGGCTTGCCGGCAATGCCATCCGCCACGTCGCGCACCACCGTATGGAGCGACTGGTAGCCGTTGGCCTTGGGCCGCGCGATGTAGTCGTCGAACTCGTCGGGCAACGGCTGGAAGTTCGAATGCACCCAAGCCAGCGTCGCGTAGCAGTCCTTCACGTCGGCGACCACCACACGCAGCGCGAGGATGTCGAACACCTGCCCGAAATCGAGCGACTTGCCGCGCATCTTCTTGACGATGCTGTAGATGTTCTTCGGCCGCCCCTGGACCGTGGCCTCGATCCCCTGCTCGTCGAGTTGCCGCTCCAGGCGGGCGCGCAGGCGCTCCACGTAACCCTCGCGCTCCCTGCGCTTCTCGTCGAGCAGCCGCGCGATGAGCTGGTAGGTGTCGGGCTCCAGGAAACGGAACGACAGGTCTTCGAGTTCCCACTTGATCTGCCAGATGCCGAGCCGGTTGGCCAGCGGGGCGAAGACCTGCAGCGACTCGCGCGCCACCGATTCGGGCACCGGCTGCCGGGCGGCGGCAGCGTGGCGCAATGTCTGCAGCCGCGAGGCCAGCCGCAGCATGACGACCCGCAGGTCGCGCGAGAACGCGAGCAGCATCTTGCGCACGTTCTCGGTCTGCGCGCTGGCATCGTCGGCGAGCGACTGGCCCGAAGTGGCCGTGCGCGCCTGCTTTTGCACATGCACCAGCTTGGTGGTTTCCACCGCCAGCAGGGCAAAGCTCTCGCCGAATGCCTTGGCGATCACCTCGTGCGGGCGGTTGAGGTGCCGGCACGAATACACCAGGTAGCTGGCCGCCTGCATCGCCTCGGAGCCACCCATCGACGCCACGATCGTGGCGACCGCGTCGGCGTGCGCCAGCGTGTTTTCGCCGGTATCGAGCGTCTCGCCCGCGATCAGCGGCTCGGCAAAGGCGCGCGCCCTTGCCAGCATCTGGTCGATCGCCGGCGTTCGCGTGGCCATGGCCGCCGACAGCGGGTACTCGGACACGGGCGTCGTGGATGAAACAGCGTCCCGCAGGTTCATGCGTGCAGCCACCTCAGCCCAGCAGAAAGGACACGACCGCCGACCGCTGGTCCGGCGCCACCAGCGTCGGCGCATGGCCGACACCGGCGAACTCGACCAGCCACGCGCACGGTCTGCGCCGGGTCATGGCCTGCGCCGTGGCAGGCGAGAGCAGATCGGATTCGGCGCCCCGCACCAGTAGGGTGGGGGCCGTGATCGCGTCGTACAGCGACCACATGGCGGCCTCGGCCTGGGCGACACCCTCGGCCGTGACCGCGCGGAAGGGCTCGGCAATGGCCGGGTCGTAATGCAACAGGAATGGCCCCGCCGCGCCGTCCACCGCATCCGTGGCGACCTTGGCCGTGCCGTCGGGCGTGCGTGCGCCGGCCGGCACCAGCATGGGGGCGGACAGCGTCAGCCACTGTTCGGTCGAATGCGGACCGAAGCCGCTGGACAATTCCCGCAAGGCAGCCGCGCCCTCCGCCAGCGACGCGTAGCGACCGCCCTGCCCCACGTAGCGGCCGATGCGCTGCAGCGCGGCAGGCTCGAGCGCCGGGCCGACATCGTTGAGGACCAGCCGGCGCACCGGGACCGGCAGGGGCAGCTCCTTCTGGCCCGCCAGCGCGATGCCGATCAGCCCGCCCATGCTGGTGCCCACATGGTCGAGCGTGTCGATGGCCTGCTCGGCCTGGAGCTGCGCCAGCAGCGCCAGCATGTCGCGCGCATAGGTAGGAAGCTGGTAGGCGAGCGGATCGCGCAGCCAGTCGCTCCGGCCGCGGCCGGCCACGTCGGGGCAGACGATGCGGATGGCGCCCTCGGCACGCTCCAGCAGCGCACGCGCCAGTGCGTCGAAGTCGCGCCCCTGCCGCGTCAGCCCGTGCACGCACAGCACCACGTGCGCACTGCGGGGGTCGCCCCACTGCCAGTACGCCATGCGATGCCCTGCCTCGTTGTCGGGGCAGGAAACGTGTCTCAGAACAGGGTCGGTCATGAGGAAGCCAGAGGAAAAGTCGACGCCGATAATGGCCCTGTTCCATCCTAATTCATCCGGAGATTGATCATCATGCTCAAAGGCAAAACCGCGCTCGTGACGGGCTCCACCAGTGGCATCGGCCTCGGAATCGCCAAGGCGCTGGCGCAGCAGGGCGCCAACATCGTGCTCAACGGCTTTGGCGAGATCGAGGGGCCCAAGTCCGAAGTGGCCGCGTTTGGCACGCAGGTGATCTACCACGGCGCCGACATGAGCAAGCCCGGCGAGATCGAGGACATGATGAAGTTCGCGGCGTCGCAGCTGGGGCGCATCGATGTGCTGGTGAACAATGCCGGCATCCAGCACGTGGCGCCGGTCGAGGCGTTTCCGCCCGAGCGCTGGGACGCGATCATCGCCATCAACCTGTCGAGCGCGTTCCACACGACGCGGCTGGCCATTCCGGCAATGCGCGAAGCCAACTGGGGGCGCATCGTCAACGTGGCCTCGGCCCACGGCCTGGTCGCGTCGGCGCAGAAATCGGCCTATGTCGCGGCCAAGCACGGCATCGTCGGCCTCACCAAGACGGTGGCGCTGGAGACGGCGACCACCGGCATCACCTGCAACGCCATCTGCCCGGGCTGGGTGTTGACGCCGCTGGTGCAAAAGCAGATCGACGACCGTGCCGCGCGCGAGGGCATCGCGGTCGAGCAGGCGCAACGCGAGCTGCTGGGCGAAAAGCAGCCTTCTCTGCAGTTCACCACGCCCGAGCAATTGGCGGCGCTCACCGTGTTCCTGTGCTCGCCGGCCGCCGACAACGTGCGCGGCGTGGCATGGCAGGTCGATGGCGGCTGGACCGCGCAGTAAGAAGCAGTAAGGCGGCGGCGGGCTTGCGAGAGAAAGCCCGGCTTCCTTATTTAAGCTGCACCGACCCGGACACGTTCACGACCACGGTGGTGTTGCCGGCTTCGACCGGCAGGGCCTCGTCGGAGGCCATTTTCCCGGCGGCCATGGCGCGCATGTACGGGCGCGGCGTCCCGCCCTGGCTGGCGTTGACCGATACCTCGCGCAAGGTATAGCCGGCGAAGCCGAAGTCCCTGGCCAACTCGGCCGCCTTTTGCTTGAAGTTGTCGATGGCCAGGCTCTGCGCCTCGGTCTCGATACGGGCGCGCTGCTCGCGGCTCAGGCCGAAGGCGATGTTGGCCACGGCCAGCGTCGAGATGCGGCCGGCCGTTTGCGTGATGCGCGGGAAGTCGCGGCCTTCGAGCACCAGTTCGGTCGAGCCCTGCCAGCCGTTGATCTTGCCGTCGCGGCTGTAGCGCGGAGCCAGGCTGAAATTGCCGGTTCGCACGTCGAGCCGGCCTGGCTGGACGTTGCCGCGCGCCTCGCCGAGGGCGGCGTCCAGCGCGTTCTTGAGTTGCGCCTGCACGCTGGCGGCATCGGCGCCGTCGCGTGTCGCGCTCAGCGTCATGCTCATCAGGTCCTGCTGGACCTCGACCGTGCCGCTGGCCGACAGTTGCAGCACGTTTTGCGGTGGCGCCCCTGCGTAGTTTTGCGCCAATGCGGCGCTGGCGCTTGCTGCGATTGCGGCAGCTGCTATGAATTTCGTAGCGTTCAAGGCGTGTGTCGGGTTGTTGAATCCAGGAAAACCGAAGTGGCGTGGTCCGCGACGGGCCGCCCGGATGCTAACGCGCCGACGTGCGCCCCTGCCCTCAGGGGCGCGGGCTGCGGATCGGCCAGAGCTTTCCCGTGGACGACTCGCCGACAACGGAGGGTGGTGACATCGGGTGTTCGACAGGCGGCAAAGGCGCCGCCGGGGAATGGTCGCTGTAGCCGGCCCATTGCTGGCGCACCTGCCTGCGCAGTTCGGCCAGCTCGGCTGGCGTCAGATGCCGGCCCGTCCAGGCCTCCTCGCGCAGTACCTGTTCGCGCTTTGCCGTTCGGTGCGCTTCCACGGCATCGCGCATCTCGCTGTTCCTCGCATTGCCAGGTGGCGAAACACCCTCCGTCGCCGCCCAGATGGGGAGGCACAGACCGGTGATCAACAAGGGCGTGCGAAACAGGGGGGTCATAGCATGAACAGGTGGTTTTCCACACTCTGCCATTGCCTACGAAGAGGGATCATGCACATCGCGACCTTTCGCAAGTGGTGTAACTTTTTGTCAGCACCGGGTGAAAAATCACCAATCGTCTAGCAACGCACTGAGAATCGGCGCTGTTACAAATTCACTGTGGTCAAAATGAATCAATCTTCTGCCCGCATCGACAAGATCGTGATCGTCGACGACGATGCCCGCATTCGCGACCTGCTGCGCCGCTACCTGACGCAGGAAGGTTTCGAGGTCATCGTGGCGGAGGACGGCAAGGCACTCAGCCGTATCCTGCTGCGCGACACGGTCGACCTGATCGTACTGGACCTGATGATGCCTGGCGAAGACGGGCTGTCGGTCTGTCGGCGCCTGCGCGCGGCCAACGACCGCACGCCGATCATCATGCTGACGGCCAAGGGCGAGGACGTGGACCGCATCGTCGGCCTGGAGGTCGGTGCCGATGACTACCTGGGCAAGCCGTTCAATCCGCGCGAACTGCTGGCACGCATCCATGCAGTGCTGCGCCGGCGCCCGCCCATGGAGGCGCCGGGCGCACCCTCGACCGAGAACGAGAGCGTGAGTTTCGGCCCGTTCGAGTTCGACCTGGGCTCGCGCACGCTCAAGAAGGACGGCGAGGAACTGTCGCTGACCACGGGCGAGTTCGCCATGCTCAAGGCGCTGGTGCGGCACCCGCGCCAGCCGCTGTCGCGCGAAAAACTGGCCCAACTGGCGCGCGGGCGCGAGTTCGAGCCCTTCGACCGCAGCCTTGACGTGCAGATCTCGCGCCTGCGCAAGCTGGTCGAGGCCGACGCCGCGGCACCGCGCTACATTCAGACCGTCTGGGGCGTGGGCTACGTGTTCGTCCCGGACGGCAGCGCCTGAGCGACCCCGTGGCGCAAGCCACCCCCGCCTCCACGGTGCCGCAAGATCCTTTCGAGGACAGCGCATCGGCCACCCTGTCCAGCCCGCTCGAAGGAGCACTGGGCATCCGACGACGGATACGCATCAAGCTCGGCCTGAGCCTTTTTTTGGCGCACCTTCGTCCTGCTCGCGCTGCTGCTGGCCGGCAGCACCGTGGCTTGGCTGCAGACATTCCGCCAAATGGAATACCAGCCGCGCGTGATCCAGACCGCGCACCAGATCGCTTC
>JAQGLP010000426.1 GCA_028292835.1 Variovorax sp. | reverse complement strand
GGCTGCGCCGCTCGCGCGGCGAGTACGTCTCGTTCCTGTCCGACGACAACGGCTACACGCCCGACCATGTCGAGCCGCTGATGCGCGTGCTCGACCGCGAGCCGATGCTCGGTTTCGTCTACAGCTCCTGCCAGTACGACGGCCGCCTGGTGCTCAACCACCCGGTGCCGCGTCCCGGACGCATCGACCTGGGCCAGCCAATGTTCCGGCGCGAGCTGTTCGAGCTGTACCTGGGCGACGAACTGCCGTTCGACATGATGGCCTGGGACTGGCACCTGGTCGATGCGCTGATGCGCCGCGGCGTGCGCTGGCGCCACGTCGACCGGCCCAGCTTCATCTTCCGGCTCGCGAAGTACCCGCGCCTGATGGCGGCGTGAGGACGCCGGCTCGCGCATGATCTCGTACTGCATCGCCGCCTACCGGCCCACGTATGCCCGGCTGCTGCTCGCCGACCTGGAGGCGAAAACGTCCGTGGCCTTCGAGATCCTGGTCTGGCTGAACGTGGCCGACGCGACGCTCGATGCCGATATCGCGGCGGCGCACGCCCGGGGCGTGCCGCTGCGGGTGGTCGGCCGCACGCCCGAGAACATCGGCATGCAGGCCTATGCCGCGCTGTTTCGCGCCGCGCGCTTCCCGCTGATCGCGCAGATCGACGACGACGTGGTGAGCGTCTCGCGCGGCATCGCCGAGCGCGCCGACCGGCTGTTCCGGCGCTGGCCCTCGGTGCGGCAGCTCGTGGCCGACGTCTGGCAGGACGACCTCACCACCGGTGCCCGCCCGCCGCTCGACCAGTACCGGCCCTTCGATGCCGGCGAGGGCCTCTACAGCGGGCCGATCGACGGCTGGTTCTCGATCTACCACCGCAGCATCCTGCCGCTGGTGCTCAGTGTGCCGCTCGCGCCCTACTGCATGCTGGGCGCCGCGGTGTGCGGGCGCCTTGCGCAGTCCGGCCAGCATGGGGTGCTCGATCTCGGCATGAAGGTCTTCCACGTGATCGGCCCGGCCTACGCCGACGCCTTCGGGATGCTGGACTTCGAGATCGAGAAATACCGCCGCCTGGGCCGGCCCGAGATCGTCGCGTGGTACGAGGGCTACCGACGGGAGCCGGACACGGCCGGGCACCTGGCTGCCCGCATCGACGCCATTCGCAAAGCCCTCTGATGGAGGGCCCTGCGAACCGGGGGCCGCCAGCGCCCGTCCCGACCCCTTGAAGCCAAGAACGTTCAGGCCGTGGCGCGCCTGGCCTGCGGCGCGCGCCAGCGGGCCATCAGCTCGTCCCAGCGCGTGCGCGCCGCGGCCAGGTTGCGCTCCTTCACGTGGCCGTAGCCGCGGATCTGCTCGGGCAGCGCCGCGATTTCCAGCGCCAGCGCGTGGTTGGCAGCGCTCAGCCCCGCCATCACCTCCTCGATGCTCGCGCGGTATTCGGCGATGAGCGCGCGTTCGGTGCGGCGCTCCGCGGTGCGCCCGAAGACGTCGAAGGCCGTGCCGCGCAGGCCCTTGAGGCGGGCCAGCAGCCGGAAGCCGCCCAGCATGGCCGGGCCGAACTTCTGCTTCTGCGGCTCGCCCCGGGCGTTTTTCTTCCCGAGGATCGGCGGCGCGAGGTGGTAGTTGAGCTTGAAGTCCTTGCCCCTCTCGCCTTCGAACATGCCTTCGACCCGGTCGAGGAACGCACGGTCGGTGTGCAGCCGCGCCACCTCGTACTCGTCCTTGTAGGCCATCAGCTTGAAGAGCTGGCGCGCCACGGTCTCGGCCAGGCCGGCCTTGCCGGCCGCTGCCGCCGATTCGGCCTGCCGCACCTTGTCCACGAACGCCCGGTACTGCCCGGCATAGGTTGTATCCTGGTAGCCCGTGAGGAACCCGGCGCGGCGCTCGACCAGGCTCTCCAGCGTCTCTCGCTTCTTGAATTCGATCACCTGGCCGGGCGCCACGAACTTCTGCACCGAGGCCAGATCGTGCGCGGCACGGCGGCCCCACGCGAAGGCGGTCTTGTTGTTCTCGACGGCCACGTTGTTGAGCTCGATGGCGCGCATCAGCGATTCGCGCGCCAGCGGCAGCCAGCCTTTCTGCCAGGCGTAGCCCAGCAGCATCGGGTTGGCGTAGAGGCTGTCGCCCATCAGCGCGGTGGCGGCGGCGTCGGCGTCGAAGCTGCCCACGCCGTCGGCGCCCACCACCTGCACGATCTGGCGCAGGCAGTCGTCCTGCGGATTGCGCCAATCGGCATTGCGCACGAAGGCGGCGGTGGGCGTGCTGTGGCTGTTGAACGCGACGTGCGTGCGGCCCTCGCGCATGCGCGCCAGCGTCTCGGCGTTGACCGCCACCAGCGGATCGGCCGCCAGGACCAGGTCGGCCGCCGCCGTGCCGACGCGGGTGGTGCGGATGGCCTCCTGCGTGTCGCCGATCAGCGCGTGGCTCCAGGTGGCGCCCCCCTTTTGCGCGAGCCCGGCGGCGTCCTGCGTGACGATGCCCTTGCCTTCGATATGCGCGGCCATGCCCACCAGCTGGCCGATCGTGATGACGCCGGTGCCGCCCACCCCCGCGACCACGACGCCCCAGACCTGGCCCGCCGCCAGCGCCGGCACCGCCGGCTCGGGCAGCGGCACGTTCGGGTCGAAGGGCGAAACCGCCTGGGCCCGCGCCTTCGACTTGCCTTTCAGCTTGCCGCCCTCGACCGTCACGAAGCTCGGGCAGAAGCCCTTCAGGCAGCTCATGTCCTTGTTGCAGCTGCTCTGGTTGATGGCGCGCTTGCGGCCGAACTCGGTCTCCAGCGGCTCGACCGACAGGCAGTTGCTCTGCGTGCTGCAGTCGCCGCAGCCTTCGCACACCAGTTCGGTGATGACCACGCGCACGGCCGGGTCGGCCAGCGTGCCGCGCTTCCTGCGCCGGCGCTTCTCGGTGGCGCAGGTCTGGTCGTAGATGATGGCCGTGGTGCCGGGGATCTCGCGGAACGCGCGCTGTATCTCGTCCAGGTCGTCGCGGTGGCGTACCGCCACGTGGTCGCCGGGGATCGTCACGCCCTCGTATTTTTCAGGCTCGTCCGTCACCACGACCACCTTCTTCGCGCCCTCGGCGTGCAGGCTCCCGGCGATCTGCAGCACCGAATGGCCTTCGGGGCGCTCGCCGACCTGCTGCCCGCCCGTCATGGCGACCGCGTCGTTGTAGAGGATCTTGTAGGTGATGTTGACGCCCGCCGCGATCGATTGGCGGATCGCCAGCAGGCCGCTGTGGAAGTAGGTGCCGTCGCCCTGGTTGGCGAAGATGTGCTGGTCGGTCGTGAAGGGTTGCTGGCCGACCCACGGCACGCCCTCGCCGCCCATCTGCGTGAAGCCGATGGTGCTGCGGTCCATCCAGGTCGCCATGAAGTGGCAGCCGATGCCGCCCATCGCGCGCGAGCCTTCGGGCACCACGGTGCTGGTGTTGTGCGGGCAGCCGGAGCAGAACCACGGCTGGCGGCCTTCGGTGACGCCACCGGCCTGCATCACTTCCATCGAGCGCTCTTTCGCGTCGAGGATGGCGATCTGCGCTTC
>JAQGLP010000413.1 GCA_028292835.1 Variovorax sp. | reverse complement strand
ACGATTACAAAACTGCCGGGGGCGCAAAAAAAAACGCCCACCAAGGTGGGCGTTTGTGGTGAGCGGGAGACGCTCTCGTGTGTTTGGTTGCGCGAGCAAGATTTGAACTTGCGACCTTTGGGTTATGAGCCCAACGAGCTACCAGGCTGCTCCATCGCGCGGCAAGTTTGAATTATACCTTATTCCGCAGCAGCTTGTTCTTCTGACACGGCTTCTTGCGAAATATCGGGACGATCGACCAGTTCGACCAGTGCCATGGGTGCATTGTCGCCCACGCGAAAGCCCATTTTCAGGATGCGGGTGTAGCCGCCCGGGCGGGCCTGGTAGCGCGGGCCCAGTTCGCCAAACAGCTTGACGACGCTGTCGCGGTCGCGCAGGCGGTCGAACGCCAGGCGCTTGTTGGCGACCGTCGGGTTCTTGGCCAGCGTGATCATCGGCTCGACGACGCGGCGCAGTTCCTTGGCCTTGGGGACCGTGGTCTTGATGGCCTCGTGCGCTATGCGCGAGTTCATCATGTTGCGCAGCATCGCCAGGCGGTGCGAGCTGGTGCGGTTGAGTTTGCGGAGTCCGTGTCCATGACGCATGGTGCTTTTCCTTTACTTTATAAAAACAGGCAGCCGTGTCAGGTACTGCCCGGTGCAACACACAGTTGAAAATACGGTAGGCCACCACCAGGGCAGCCCGCCGTGTCCTTGTGATTTAACGCTTGTCCAGGCCGGCGGGCGGCCAGCTTTCGAGCTTCATGCCCAAGGTCAGGCCGCGCGAGGCAAGCACTTCCTTGATTTCGTTGAGCGACTTGCGACCCAGGTTCGGGGTCTTGAGCAGCTCGTTCTCGGTGCGCTGGATCAGGTCACCGATGTAGTAGATGTTCTCGGCCTTCAGGCAGTTGGCCGAACGCACCGTGAGTTCGAGCTCGTCGACCGGGCGCAGCAGGATCGGATCGAACTGCTGGGCGCTGCGAGGCTGCGTCGCCGGGAAGATCTGGCCCAGATCGACACCTTCGAGCTGCGCGAAGACCGCCAGCTGTTCCACCAGGATCTTGGCCGAGGCGCGCACCGCGTCTTCGGCGCTGATGGCCCCGTTGGTTTCGATCTCGACCAGCAGCTTGTCCAGGTCGGTGCGCTGCTCGACGCGGGCGCTCTCGACCGTGTAGCTCACGCGCTTGACGGGCGAGAACGAGGCATCGAGCACGATCCGGCCGATCGACTTGGTCGCTTCGTCGCCATAGCGGCGCATCGTCCCGGGCACGTAGCCGCGGCCCTTCTCGACCTTGATCTGCATGTCGAGCTTGCCGCCTTGCGACAGGTGCGCGATCACATGGTCCGGGTTGACGATTTCCACATCGTGCGGCGTCTGAATGTCGGAGGCCGTGACGGCGCCCTCGCCGTCCTTGCGCAGGCTCAGGGTGACCTCGTCGCGGTTGTGCAGCTTGAAGACCACACCCTTCAAGTTCAGCAGGATGTTGACGACGTCTTCCTGGACGCCGTCGATCGACGAATACTCGTGCAGCACGCCGGCGATGGTCACCTCGGTGGCGGAATAACCCACCATTGAGGACAGCAGCACGCGGCGCAGCGCGTTGCCAAGCGTGTGGCCGTAACCGCGCTCGAACGGTTCGAGCGTGACCTTGGCCTTGTTGGGCGCCAGTTGCTCGACCTGGATGGTCTTGGGTTTCAGCAGGGTGGTTTGCATGCGGACTTCCTCTCAATACCCCCGGTTCGTTACACCGGTAAGGCTGGTGAAGCGCCCGGCGCGGCGTGCGCCAGGAACGGGAACAACGAAAACAGCGCTCGCGCCACGTGGCGCGAGCAGGGGATCAGCGCGAATACAGTTCGACGATCAGCGATTCGTTGATGTCGGCACCGAATTCGTCGCGGTCCGGAACCTTCTTGAAAACGCCCTCGGCCTTGTCGGCATTGACATCGACCCAGGCCGGAATGCCGACCTGCTGGGCCAGCTGCAGCGCTTCGACCACGCGGTTCTGCTTCTTCGACTTGTCGCGCACCGCGATCACGTCGCCGGTCTTGACCAGGTACGACGGGATGTTGACCGACTGGCCGTTCACCGTCAGCGCCTTGTGCGACACCAGCTGGCGCGCTTCGGCACGGGTCGAACCGAAGCCCATGCGGTAGGCCACGTTGTCGAGCCGGCATTCGAGCAGGAACAGCAGGTTGGCACCGGTGTTGCCGCGGCGGCGGTCGGCTTCCTCGAAGTAGCGGCGGAACTGCTTCTCCAGCACGCCGTACATGCGCTTGACCTTCTGCTTCTCGCGCAGTTGCAGGCCGAAGTCGGAGGTGCGCTGACCCGAGGTGCGGCCGTGCTGGCCGGGCTTGGAGTCGAACTTGGCCTTGTCCTGAATCGAGCGGCGGGCGCTCTTCAGGAACAGGTCGGTGCCTTCGCGGCGGGAGAGTTTGGCCTTGGGGCCGAGGTAGCGTGCCACTTGATCTTCCTTTGTGTGTCATCTGCCGCAGGAAACTGCGGGAGCCGTCAGCGGCGTGCCGACGGCGGTGGGCTTGTCAAAAAACAAAATGCGCAGCCGCCGCGAGGCAGGCTGCGCCGGGCGCCGAACGCTCAGATGCGGCGGCGTTTCTGCGGACGGCAACCGTTGTGCGGCACCGGGGTCACGTCGGCGATCGAGTTGATTCGGATGCCGAGCGCGGCCAGGGCGCGCACCGACGATTCGCGGCCCGGGCCGGGGCCCTTGATCTCGACGTCGAGGTTCTTGATGCCTTGCTCGACCGCAGCGCGGCCGGCGACTTCGGAGGCAACCTGCGCGGCGAACGGGGTCGACTTGCGCGAGCCCTTGAAGCCCTGGCCACCCGACGACGCCCACGACAGCGCATTGCCCTGGCGATCGGTGATCGTGATGATGGTGTTGTTGAACGACGCGTGCACGTGTGCAACACCGTCCGCCACGTTCTTGCGGACCTTCTTGCGGACGCGCTGTGCGGCGCTATTGGCGGGAGCTTTTGCCATGCTGAGTTCTCAATCCTTATTTCTTCAGGGACTGCGCAGCCTTGCGCGGACCCTTGCGGGTGCGGGCATTGGTGCGCGTGCGCTGGCCGCGCATCGGCAGGCCGCGACGGTGACGGAAGCCGCGGTAGCAGCCGATGTCCATCAAGCGCTTGATGTTCATCGTCGTTTCGCGGCGCAGGTCACCTTCGATGGTGAAGGCGGCGATCGCGTCGCGAATCTTTTCCAGATCGCCGTCCGACAGATCCTTGATCTTCTTGGAATAGGCGATGCCGGTTGCTTCGCAGATCTTGCGAGCGCGTGTGCGACCAATGCCAAAAATGGCGGTCAGACCGATTTCAGTGTGCTGATGCGGCGGGATATTGATGCCAGCGATACGTGCCATGTGCGTCCTCTAATACTCTTTCAATCAACCCTGGCGCTGCTTGTGGCGCGGGTCGGTACAGATCACACGCACCACACCCTTGCGGCGGATGACCTTGCAATTGCGGCAGATGGTCTTGACCGAAGCCGAAACTCTCATTTCATTCTCCTAAAACTTTTCAACCCGGCGATCAATCGCCCGAAACACACTGTGCGTCCACCGGCAGGTTCTCCAGTGTCGGCGTTAGTTACTGCCCTGCGCCTTACGACGTCTTGAAGTTGGCCTTCTTGAGCAACGATTCGTACTGCTGCGACATCAGGTAGTTCTGCACCTGGGCCATGAAGTCCATGGTCACCACCACG
Source organism: Variovorax sp. (assembly GCA_028292835.1). Taxonomy (GTDB): domain Bacteria; phylum Pseudomonadota; class Gammaproteobacteria; order Burkholderiales; family Burkholderiaceae_C; genus Variovorax. The sequence goes on along the minus strand of JAQGLP010000413.1, from coordinate 8,370 downwards.
ATGATCAGCAGCGAGGTGCCGCCGAAATAGAACGGCACGTTGTACTTCAGGATCAGGAACTCGGGCAGCAGGCAGACGAAGGTGATGTACACCGCGCCGGCCAGCGTCAGGCGCACCAGGATCTTGTCGATGTAGCGGGCCGTCTGGTCGCCCGGACGGATGCCCGGGATGAACGCGCCGCTCTTCTTCAGGTTGTCCGCCGTCTCGCGACTGTTGAACACCAGTGCTGTATAGAAGAAGCAGAAGAAGACGATCGCGGCGGCGTACAGCAGCACATAGATCGGCTCGCCCGGACGCAGCGCGCCGGCGATGTCCTTGATCCAGCGAAAGCCCCCTTCGCCCGCGCTGAACCAGCCCACCACGGTGGCCGGCAGCAGGATGATCGACGACGCGAAGATCGGCGGAATCACCCCGGCCATGTTCAGCTTGAGCGGCAGGTGCGACGACTGGCCGCCATACACCTTGTTGCCCACCTGTCGCCGCGCATAGTTCACCAGAATCTTGCGCTGGCCACGTTCGACGAACACCACGAAGTAGGTGACCAGCGCCACCACCACCACGATGAAGATCGCGACCAGCACGTTCATGGCCCCGGTGCGCACCAGCTCCAGCAGGCCGCCGACCGCGCCCGGCAGGCCGGCCGCGATGCCCGAGAAGATCAGGATCGAGATGCCGTTGCCCAGTCCGCGCTCGGTGATCTGCTCGCCCAGCCACATCAGGAACATCGAGCCCGCCGTCAGGCTGATCATGGCCGTGAGGCGAAAGCCGAAGCCCGGGCTGATGACCAGGCCGGCCGACGACTCCAGCGCCACCGCGATGCTGAACGACTGGAACATCGCCAGTGCCAGCGTGCCGTAGCGCGTGTACTGCGTGATCTTGCGCTGCCCGGACTGCCCTTCCTTCTTCAACTGCTCGAAGGTCGGCAGCACGTAGGTCATCAGCTGCATGATGATCGACGCCGAGATGTAGGGCATGATCCCCAGCGCGAATACCGTGAAGCGCGACAGCGCGCCGCCCGAGAACATGTTGAACAGGCTCAGGATGCCGCCCTGCTGACCGCGGAACAGCTGCGCCAGCTGATCCGGATTGATGCCCGGAACAGGAATGTGCGCGCCGATGCGGTACACCACGAGCGCCAGCAACAGGAAGACCAGCCGGCGACGCAGGTCGCCGAACTTGCCCGTCTTTGCCAGGGTTGCCGCGTTAGTTGCCACGAACAGCTTCTTTCAGGAGGTCAGGCCAGGCTGCCGCCGGCCGCTTCGATGGCCGACTTGGCGCCTGCCGTCGCACCGATACCGGTCAGCTTGACAGCCCGGGTCAGCTCGCCGGTCTTGACGATCTTGATCACCTTCGCGAGCTGGCCGACAAGGCCGGCCTGCTTGAGCGCGAGCACGTCGACTTCGGCCAGGCCCAGCTGTTCCAGCGAGGTCAGGGTGACTTCGGCGTTGTACTTGAGCAGGTGCGACTTGAAGCCGCGCTTCGGCAGACGACGCTGCATGGGCATCTGACCGCCCTCGAAGCCCACCTTGTGGTAGCCGCCGGCACGAGACTTCTGGCCCTTGTGGCCACGACCCGCCGTTTTGCCGATGCCCGAGCCGATACCGCGGCCGACGCGACGCTTCGCGTGCTTTGCGCCCGCTGCGGGCTTGATGCCATTGAGTTCCATATACGTCTCTCTCAGAGCACTTTGACCAGATAGCTGATCTTGTTGATCATTCCGCGAACGGCTGGCGTGTCCTGCAACTCCGAGGTGGAGTTGAGCTTGCGCAGCCCCAGGCCACGGACGGTGGCGCGGTGCGATTCCTTGGTGCCAATCGGGCTTTTGACCAGTTGGACCTTGACGGTTTGTTGCGTTGTCATCGTGATGCTCCTGCTCAGGCAAAGAGCTCTTCGACCGTCAGCCCGCGCTTGGCAGCGACTTGGGAGGCGGTGGTCGAGTTCTTCAGGCCGTCCAGCGTGGCACGAACCATGTTGTAGGGGTTCGACGAGCCGTGGCTCTTGGCCACGATGTCGGTGATGCCCATGACCTCGAAGACGGCGCGCATCGGACCGCCGGCGATGATGCCGGTGCCCTTGGGCGCCGGGATCATGACAACCGAGGCGGCGCCGTGGTGGCCCGTCACGCGGTGGTGCAGGGTGCCGTTCTTGATCGAGATCTTGGCGAGGTTGCGGCGCGCCTCGTCCATGGCCTTCTGCACGGCAGCCGGCACTTCCTTCGACTTGCCCTTGCCCATGCCGACCTTGCCGTCGCCGTCGCCGACCACGGTGAGTGCCGCGAAACCGAGAATACGACCACCCTTCACCACCTTGGTAACGCGGTTGATCGCGATCATCTTCTCGCGCAAGCCGTCTTCGGGACCTTCGCTCTGCGTTCTTGCCTGAATCTTTGCCATTTTGATTTCCGTGTCCGTTTAGAACTGCAGGCCCGCTTCGCGAGCGGCATCGGCCAGCGCCTTGACGCGGCCGTGGTAGGCGAAGCCGGCGCGGTCGAACGCGACCTTCTCGATGCCGGCGGCCTTGGCCTTCTCGGCGATGCGCTTGCCGATCGCCTGCGCGGCGGCGACGTTGCCGCCCTTGCCGGAGGCACCCAGTTCGCTGCGCACGCCGGCTTCGGCCGTCGAAGCGCTGGCGAGCACCTTGGCACCGTCGCCGGAGATGACGCTGGCGTAGATGTGCAGGTTGGTGCGGTTCACCGTGAGGCGGGCCACACCCTGCGTCGCGATGCGGATGCGGGTCTGGCGCGAGCGGCGCAGACGTTGCTGTTTCTTGGTCAACATGTTCGCTGCCCCTTACTTCTTCTTGGTCTATTTGATCACGATCTTTTCGTCCGAATAACGGATGCCCTTGCCCTTGTAGGGCTCGGGCGGACGAATCGCTCGGATCTCGGCGGCCACCTGGCCGACGCGCTGGCGGTCGGCACCCTTGATCACGACTTCGGTCGGGGTCGGGGTGGTCACCGTGATGCCTGCGGGCATGTCCTTGTTGACGGGGTGCGAGTAGCCGACCGTGAGGTTCAGCTTGGCACCCTGGGCTTGCGCCTTGTAGCCGACGCCGACCAGGTTGAGCTTCTTCTCGAAGCCCTTGGTCACGCCCACCACCATGTTGTTGACCAGCTGGCGCAGCGTGCCGCTCATGGCATTGGCTTCGCGAGACTCGTTGGCCGGCTCAAAGCTGAGCTGGCCGTCCTGGCTGGTCACGTTGACCAGCGCATTGCGGGCAAGCGACAAATTGCCGCCCGAACCCTTGACGTTGATCTGATCTTCCTTGATCGACACATCCACACCTGCGGGGATGGCGACCGGCATTTTTCCGACGCGGGACATTTTCAGTAACTCCTCGATGTCTCGGTTAGGCGACGTAGCACAGCACTTCGCCACCGACACCGGTAGCGCGCGCCTTGCGGTCGGTCATCACGCCCTTGGGCGTGGTCACGATGGCCACGCCCAGACCGTTCTGGACCTGGGGGATGGCATCGCTTCCCTTGTAGACGCGCAGGCCGGGGCGGCTGACGCGCTCGATGCGCTCGATGACCGGGCGACCGGCGTAGTACTTCAGCGAAATCTCGAGCTCGCTCTTGCCAGCTTCGGTCTTGACCTGGAAGCCGTCGATGTAGCCCTCGTCCTTCAGCACCTGCGCGATCGCGATCTTCACCTTGGAAGACGGGACCAACACGGTCGGCTTGGCCACCATCTGCGCATTGCGGATGCGCGTCAGCAGGTCGGCAATGGGATCACTCATGCTCATGTTGTTTGCTCCTGCTCGCCTTACCAGCTGGCCTTGGTGACACCGGGGATGTCGCCCTTGAAGGTCAGCTCGCGGATCTTGGCGCGGGCCAGACCGAACTGACGGAACGTGCCGCGCGGACGGCCCGTGATGGCGCAGCGGTTGCGCTGGCGCGTCGGGTTGGCGTTGCGCGGCAGTGCCTGCAGGCCCAGGCGGGCTGCATGGCGCTCTTCGTCGGTCTTCTTGGCGTCGTTGGAGATCGCCTTCAGCTCCGCGTGCTTGGCGGCGTACTTGGCGACCAGCTTGTCGCGCTTCAATTCGCGCTGTATCAGGGATTGTTTAGCCACGGGTCGCCTCAGTTCTTGAACGGGAAACGGAAGCCCGCGAGAAGCGCCTTGGCTTCTTCGTCGGTCTTGGCCGTCGTCGTGATGCTGATGTTGAGACCGCGCAAGGCATCGACCTTGTCGTACTCGATCTCAGGGAAAATGATCTGTTCCTTGACGCCGATGTTGTAGTTGCCGCGGCCGTCGAAGGCGCGGCCCGAGATGCCGCGGAAGTCACGGACGCGCGGCAGGGCCACGGTCACGAAACGGTCGAGGAACTCGTACATCTGGACGCCACGCAGCGTGACCATGCAGCCGATGGCCTGGTTTTCGCGGATCTTGAACCCGGCGATGGCCTTCTTCGACTTGGTGACGACCGGCTTCTGGCCAGCGATCTTGGTCAGATCGGACACGGCGTTGTCCATGATCTTCTTGTCGGCGACAGCCTCGCTCACACCCATGTTGAGCGTGATCTTGGTCAGGCGCGGAACCTGCATCGGCGACTTGTAGCCAAACTTTTCAGTCAGCTGGGGCGCCACTTTTTCGCGGTAGTGTTGTTGGAGTCGAGCCATGGTGAACCTCAGGCAACCTTGATTTCTTCGCCGCTGGACTTGAAGACGCGCACGCGCTTGCCGTCCGTGACCTTGATGCCCACGCGATCGGCCTTGCCGGTCGCGGCATTGAAGATCGCCACGTTCGATTGATGGATCGGCATGGTCTTCTCGACGATGCCACCGGTAGCACCCTTCATGGGGTTCGGCTTGGTGTGCTTCTTGACCAGGTTGATGCCTTCGACGACCACATGGGAATCGTCCTTGCGCAGCACGACCGTGCCGCGCTTGCCCTTGTCACGACCGGCCAGCACGATGACCTGGTCGCCTTTGCGAATCTTGTTCATGGCGTGTCCTTACAGAACTTCGGGAGCCAGCGAGACGATCTTCATGAACTTCTCGGTGCGCAGTTCGCGCGTCACCGGTCCGAAGATGCGGGTGCCGATCGGCTCCAGCTTGGCGTTGAGCAGCACGGCGGCGTTGCCGTCGAACTTGACGAGCGAGCCGTCGGGGCGGCGGATGCCCTTGGCGGTACGCACCACGACGGCGCTGTAGATCTCGCCCTTCTTGACGCGACCACGCGGAGCGGCTTCCTTGATGCTCACCTTGATGACATCGCCGACGCTGGCGTAGCGGCGCTTGGAACCGCCGAGCACCTTGATGCACAGGACGGATTTAGCGCCCGTGTTGTCGGCCACTTCGAGCCGGGTTTCAGTCTGGATCATTGTTCGTAGTTCCCAACTTGTACCGCTGGCTCTCGGGCCGCGCCGAATGGCGAAACCGGGATTGCCGCAGTCAGTCTTGGGCCCGTCGTCCGCACCCCGAACCACTCGGGGCACTTCCGCTGGGCAGAAGCTCCGCCTTTTTGAAGCGAAGCCCGCGATTGTGCCATGAGTCAATTGGCCGGTCAACTGCTTGTTGCGGAAAATATGCGACAGATACTTCGAGGCGCGGTATCGCTTGGCCTGCCTGGGCCGCGTTTCATGGCGCTGAGGCGGGTGACGCCTTTTAAGAGGCGACAATTTCTCGCACCACGGCCCGACGGATCGTCCGGCTTTCGCCACTCCACTCTTGTCCTCTCAGCTCAGGCTTCCTCGAAGAGATCCCGCCCATGACTTCCCTGCCCGCCTCCTCCGTCGCCCTGCCGCCGATTGCCTTCATCGGCGGCGGCAACATGGCCAGCGCCATCCTCGGCGGACTTCGCCAGCGCGGCCTGCCTGCCTCCGCGTTTGAGGTCGTCGAGCCTTTCGAGGCGGCGCGCGAGCGCCTGGCGGGGCAATGGGGCATCGCGGCGCAGCCGGCCCCCGGCCCCGCGCTGGTGCGCTGCGCGCTGGTGGTGTGGGCGGTCAAGCCGCAGAGCTTCGCCCAGGCCGCGCGCGAGGTGTGCGGTTTCACCGGCGAGGCGCTGCACCTGAGCGTGGCGGCCGGCATCCCGTCGGGCAGCATCGCCGCCTGGTTGGGCAGCGAGCGCATCGTGCGCGCCATGCCCAACACGCCCGCGCTGATCGGCCAGGGCATGACCGGGCTGTTCGCCCGCCCGGGCGTGGATGCGGCCGGGCGGACGCACGTCGAACAGGTGCTGGCCGCGACCGGCGAGCTGCTGTGGGTGGACGACGAGGCCGCGCTCGACGCGGTCACGGCGGTGTCGGGCTCGGGGCCCGCGTACGTGTTCTATTTCATCGAGGCCATGATCGAGGCCGGCGTCGAGATGGGTTTGCCGCCCGAGCAGGCGCGGCGGCTGGCGCTCGGCACGTTCGCCGGCGCCTCGGCGCTGGCGAACGGCGCGAGCGAGCCGCCGGCCGTGCTGCGCGAGCGCGTGACCTCCAAGGGCGGCACCACGCACGCCGCGCTCAGCGCGCTGGAGGCAGCCGGGGTCAAGGACCATTTCAAGCGCGCTATGCACGCCGCCCGGCAGCGCGCGCACGAACTGGGCGTGGACTACGGCAGTGCCTGAGGTCAGGACACGCTTGCTATTATATTAATAGCAAGCTATCGAGATACGATGGGCGCCTCGCTTCGATCCGGTCCGAAGTCAGGTGCGCAGCAGATAGCCGCCAGCCACGCCGGCGAACACCGTGAAGCCGAGCCAGTGGTTGAGGCGAAAGGCCTTGAAGCAGCCCTCGCGGGTGCGCCCGCGGATCAGGCGCCAGTGCCACGCAGCCTGCGCCGCAGCCGCGGCGATGGCCATGAAAAAGAGAGCCCCTAGCGCCCGGCCGGCGCCCGCCACGGACCACAAGACCAAATACACGGCATAGCTCAGCATGACCGCCGCCACGTCGAGGCGGCCGAAAGTGATGGCCGAGGTCTTCATGCCGATCTTCAGGTCGTCGTCGCGGTCGACCATGGCGTACTCGGTGTCGTAGGCCAGCACCCAGCCAAGGTTGCCTGCCAGCAGCGCCCAGCCGAGCGGCGGCACGCGCGCCAGCCATTCGCCCGCCGGCACGCCGGGGCCGCCCGCAGCGCAGAACGCCATCGGGATGCCGATCGAGAAGGCCACGCCCAGCACCGCCTGCGGCAGCGAGACAAAGCGCTTGGCGAACGGGTAGGCGATGGTCACCGCCAGCCCGGCGAAGGCCCAGACGATCACGGCGGCGTTGGTGGTGAGCGCGAGGCCGAAAGCCACCAGCGCCAGCACGGCGCCCACCGTCAGCGCCTCGCGCGTCCCGATGGCACCGCTGGTGACGGGGCGCTGCGCGGTGCGCTTCACATGGCGGTCGAAATCGCGGTCGGCCACATCGTTGACGCAGCAGCCGGCGCTGCGCATCAGGATGGTGCCGGCGACGAACACCGCCAGCAGGTGCCAGCCGGGCCAGCCGCCGGCGGCAAACCACAACGCGCCGAGCGTCGGCCACAGCAGCAGCAGCCAACCCGCCGGACGGTTCCAGCGAATCAGGTCGAGGTAGAGCGAAAAGCGTCCGGAAGTCACACGGCACGATCCCAAGTCGAAGCGGCCGATTGTGCCGCCCCGTCGGTGCCGGCAAGGGCCGCCGCGGACAGGCAAGCCACGCAGCCCGCCTCCCAGGAACGCCCGACCTTCGCCAGGTCTTGCCAGCCCCTGCCTTTTTCGAGAGGTGCCGCCGATCCGGCTGCGCCGGTCGGCCAGCGCCGCCCCCTGCAAGGGGGTGGGCGAAGCAACACGCAGTGCGCACAGCCTGGGGGTTACTCTTCCAGTAACGAGCGCAGCATCCAGGCGGTCTGGTCGTGCACCGTGCAGCGCGCGGTCAGCAGGTCGGCGGTCGGGTCGTCGCCGGCTTCCTCGGCCACGGGAATGAACTCGCGTGCGATGCGCGAGACGGTTTCGTGGCCCTTGACCAGGATGCGCACCATCTCCATCGCCCGGGGCGGCACCTGCGGGACATCGGGCACGGTGGCGATCTTGCTGAACTCGGCGTACGAGCCGGGCGCATAGTGGCCGAGGGCGCGGATACGCTCGGCCAGGACGTCGGTCGAGGTCCACAGCTCGGTGTACTGCGCCATGAACATGGCGTGCAGCGAGTTGAAGTGCGGCCCGGTCACGTTCCAGTGGAAGTTGTGCGTGGTCAGGTAGAGCGTGTAGGTGTCGGCCAGCACGCGCGACAGGCCCTCGGCGATGGCGGCGCGGTCCTGCCGGTCGATGCCGATGTTGATGATCGGTGCGTTGCGGCTGCCCGACTCCGGCGCCACCGAGTTCCCGCCCTGGGAAGGCACGGTGCCGTCGGCGGCCGCCACCGCCGGCCCTTCGCTCATGGGGGCATTGGACTTCTTGGAGGTCTTCCCGGGCGTTTTTCCGGCTG
>JAQGLP010000404.1 GCA_028292835.1 Variovorax sp. | reverse complement strand
CGAAACCGGGAAACGAGAAGGCGTCGGTCACGCCCTGGTCGAAGGCGACCTGGCGGATGTTGTTGCCATAGTCCACCACCGGGATGCCCAGGGCCTGGAAATCGAGCATGGCCCGCACGTGCACCGCGCAGGACTTGGCGGCGGCCTGACGCAGCGTTGGGTGCTGGGCCGCGTCGGCCTTGGCAAGCTCCCACTGCGCGAGCGTCCAGCCGATCGGCAGGTAGCCGCTGGCGAGGTCGTGCGCCGAGGTCTGGTCGGTGACCAGGTCGGGCCGGATGCCGCCGGCCTTGGCGCGCCGCACCAGTTCGGGCAGCACCTCCGCCGCGTTGCCGAGCAGCGCAATCGAGACGGCTTCCTTCGCGGCCGTGTGCCGCTCGATCAGCGCGAGCGCGTCGTCGATGTCCTTGGCCTGCTTATCGACGTAGCGCGTACGCAGGCGGAAGTCGATGCTGGCCTGCTGGCACTCGATGGCCAGCACGCAGGCACCGGCCAGCACGCCCGCCAGCGGCTGCGCGCCCCCCATGCCGCCCAGGCCGGCGGTGAGGATCCACTTGCCGGCGAGGTCGTCGTTGTAGTGCTGGCGGCCGGCCTCGACGAAGGTCTCGAAGGTGCCCTGCACGATGCCCTGCGCGCCGATGTAGATCCAGCTGCCGGCGGTCATCTGGCCGTACATCATCAGGCCCTTGCGGTCGAGTTCGCCGAAGTGCTCCCAGGTCGCCCACTTGGGCACGAGGTTCGAGTTGGCGATCAAGACGCGCGGCGCGTCGGCGTGCGTCTTGAACACGCCGACCGGCTTGCCCGACTGCACCAGCAGCGTTTCGTCGTCGTTCAGGTCCTTGAGCGAGGCCAGGATCTGGTCGTAGCAGGCCCAGTCGCGCGCCGCGCGGCCGATGCCGCCGTAGACCACCAGGTCCTGCGGGCGCTCGGCCACCTCGGCGTCGAGGTTGTTCTGCAGCATGCGGAACGGCGCCTCGGTGAGCCAGCTCTTGCAGCTGAGCTGGCTGCCGCGCGGCGCGCGGATCACGCGGGTCGGGTCGTGACGCGGGTCGGTGGTGGCGGCGGTGTCGGAGGCAGAAGCGAGAAATTTTTCGGGCGCGTTCATGGCGAAGTCCTTTCGTTGACGGTGCGAAATCGGGGTTCAGGCCCGGCTGGGCAGGAGGGCGGCGAGCGGCGCGGGCCAGCCGCCGCCATCGCGGCGCAGCGCCCACAGCCGCATCGACTCGACGTCGGTGGCCATGAAGCGGTCCTGCTCGATGAAGGCGACGCGCTGGCGGATCGCGGCGAACTCGGCCTCGACCAGCGGCGAACTGCGCGGCGCATCGGCTGTGCCGGCCCCGTCGCCGCGCGCCAGTTCGATGCCCTGCGCCGCCGCCATCGCCTCGATGCCGACCACCACGGCGGTGTTGTTCACCATCTCGGCCAGGCGCCGCGCGGCGAAGGTCGCCATCGACACGTGGTCCTCCTGGTTGGCCGAGGTCGGCAGGCTGTCGACGCTGGCGGGGTGCGCGAGCGACTTGTTCTCGGAAGCCAGCGCGGCGGCGGTGACCTGCGCGATCATGAAGCCGGAGTTGACGCCGCCGTCGCGCACCAGGAAGGGCGGCAGGCCCGACAGGCCGCTGTCGAGCAGCAGCGCCATGCGGCGCTCGGAGATGGCGCCGATCTCGGCGATGGCCAGCGCGATGATGTCGGCCGCGAAGGCCACCGGCTCAGCGTGGAAGTTGCCGCCCGAAATGACGTCGCCGTTGTCGAACACCAGCGGGTTGTCCGAAGCGGCATTGGCCTCGATCGCCAGCACGCGCGCGGCGTGGTCCAGGTTGTCGAGACAGGCGCCCATCACCTGCGGCACGCAGCGGATCGAGTACGGGTCCTGCACGCGGCCGCAGTGGGCGTGCGAGGCCACGATCCGGCTGCCTTCGAGCAGCGCACGCAGCGCGCCGGCCACGGCCATCTGCCCCGGCTGGCCGCGCGCGGCGTGGATGCGCGCGTCGAGCGGCTTGACCGAGCCCCGGATGGCTTCGAGCGACAGCGCGCCGGCCATCAGCCCGGCCGCCAGCACGTCCTCGGCGCCGAACAGACCCGCCAGCGCCAGCGCGGTCGAGACCTGCGTGCCGTTGAGCAGCGCCAGCCCCTCCTTCGGCCCCAGCACGAAGGGCGCCAAGCCGATGCGGCGCAGCGCCTCGGCGCCGCCGATCACCGCGCCGTCGGGGGCCGTGACCTCGCCCTCGCCGATCAGCACGCACGCCAAGTGCGCCAGCGGTGCCAGGTCGCCCGAGGCGCCGACCGAGCCCTTGGCCGGGATGCGCGGCAGCAGGCCGGCGTTGAAGAGCGCGAGCAGCGCATCGACGATCTCCGGCCGGATGCCCGAATGCCCGCGCGCCAGGCTCACGGCCTTGGTCGCCAGCACCAGCCGCACCACGCCCGCGGCGAGCGGCTCGCCGGTGCCCACGCTGTGCGACAGCACCAGGTTGCGCTGCAACTCGGCCAGCCGCCCGGGCGGGATGGTGGTCTGCGCCAGCTTGCCGAAGCCGGTGTTGATGCCGTAGACCACCTCGCCGGCCTCGACGATGTGGCGCACGATGGCTTGCGCGGCTGCCAGGCCGGCGCGTGCCGAAGCATGCAGCGCGAGCCGCACGCCGCCGGCGTGCACCAGGCGCAGCGTGGCGAGGTTGACTTCGCCGGGGGTGAGCACGATCGGCGCGTCGGCGGGAAGGGATGCGTTGGCCATGGGCTAATCCTGTCTATACAAGTAGGTGCGGCACGAACCGGGGCCGTCGAATTCCCCGGCTAGCCGAAGCTGGGGTTGCCGTCGGCGCGGAAGCGGCTGCCGAGGCGGTAGCGCGAGGCGGGATGGAGGCAGCGCACCATCGTCACGGGCAGGGTCCGCGTCCAGGTGCGGCGTGTGAGCAGCAGGCACGGGTCGGTCACCGGCATTGCGAGGCGCCCGGCCTGCTCGGGCGTCGGCAGCACGGCATCGACCAGGTGCTCGATCTCATCGAATGGCACGTTGCGCACCAGGTACTCGCTGGGTGACACGGCGGAAAAGTCCTGCTCCAGGAAAGTCGGGACCACGCGCGGACTGACGTGGCGGTCTTCGAGCTGGACCGGGATGTCGTTCTCCAGATGCAGGCACACCGTGTGAAAGACCGACTCGCCGGGCCGCAGGTCGAGCCACACGGCCACGTCGGGCGAGGCCGCGATGCGCTCGGCCACCAGGAACTCGCAACGGTAGTCGTGCCCGCGGACGCGGATCTCGCTGGCGATGTTGGCGATCTGCAGCAGCGTCGATTGCGGCTTGTCCTCGGCCACGAAGCTGCCCACGCCGGCGACGCGCACGATGCGCCCCTGCTCGACCAGCTCGCGCAGCGCGCGGTTGACCGTCATGCGCGCGACGCCGAACTGCGCGACCAGTTCACTCTCCGAGGGCAGCCGGTGGCCGGCCGGCCAGGAGCCGTCCTGGATCCTGTGCGTGACGAAGGCCTTGACCTGCTCGTACAGCGCCATCGCGGGCTGGGCCGCACCGGGAGCCGGCCGGGACTTGCGAAGGGTGGCGGCCGTCATGACACCTCCCGGGAACACTGCGGACCCGGCTTTGCCGGTCCGCCGGTATTGCCCCCTGCAAGGGGGTGGGCGGTCACACGCAGTGGGCAAGCCTGGGGGTGTTTCATCAGTTAGTGCTCGGCGGCGGCCATGGACTCGGCGCGGATTTCCTCGGTGAGGCGGGCCTTGATGTCCATGAACTCGGGCGAAGTCTTGATTGTGTAGTGACGCGGATGCGGGAACTCGACCGCAATCTCGGTCTTGATGCGGCCCGGCCGCGCGCTGAACACCGCCACGCGGTTGGCCATGAAGATCGCCTCGTCGATGTCGTGCGTGACGAACAGCACCGTCTTCCTGGCCGACTCCCAAATGCCCAGCAGCAGCTCCTGCATCAGCACGCGGGTCGGGTTGTCGAGCGCGCCGAAGGGCTCGTCGAGCAGGAGCATCTTGGGGTCGTTGGCGAGTGCGCGCGCGATCGCAGTGCGCTGCTGCATGCCGCCAGAGAGCTGCTTGGGGTAGTGGTTCTCGAAACCGCGCAGGCCGACCTTGGCGATGAAGTAGCCGCTGCGCTCCTTCTGCTCGGCCTCGCTCATGCCGCGCTCGCGCAGGCCGAAGCGGATGTTCTGCGCGATGGTGAGCCACGGAAAGAGCGTGTAGCTCTGAAACACCACGCCGCGGTCGGCGCCCGGCCCCTCGATGGCCTGGCCGTCGAGCAGCACCCGGCCGCTCGACGG
>JAQGLP010000394.1 GCA_028292835.1 Variovorax sp. | reverse complement strand
GGCGGAAAACATTTCCTCGACCCGGTGGATGTGGTCGTCCATGGTGCCGCCCACGTCCATCAGCAGCAGCACCTTCACATTGTTGTGTCGCTCGGGCACCATCTTGATGTCGAGCCAGCCGGCATTGGCGGCGGTCGAGCGGATGGTGTCGTCCAGGTCGAGCTCTTCCTCGTGGCCCTCGCGCGCGAACTTGCGAAGGCGCCGCAGCGCAACCTTGATGTTGCGCGTGCCCAGTTCCTGGCTGTCGTCGTAGTCCTTGTAGGCGCGCTGGTCCCAGACCTTGACGGCGCTCTTGTTCTTGCCGGCGCCGCCAATGCGGATGCCCTGCGGGTTGTAGCCGCCGTGGCCGAAGGGCGAGGTGCCACCGGTGCCGATCCACTTGCTGCCGCCCTCGTGGCGCTCCTTCTGCTCCTCGAAGCGCTTCTTGAGCGTCTCCATGAGCTCGTCCCAGCCCATCTTCTCGATGGCGGCCTTCTCCTCGGGCGTGAACTCGCGCTCCAGCGTCTTCCTCAGCCAGTCGAGCGGCACCTCCTTGGTGAAGTCGGCCACCGTCTCGACGCCCTTGAAGTAGGCGGCGAAGGCGCGGTCGAACTTGTCGTAGTGTTTCTCGTCCTTCACCAGCGCGGTGCGGCTCAGGTAGTAGAAGTCGTCGAGGCCGAAGGCGCCGTCGGAAGCCGGGCCGACCACGTCGGCCTGCAGCGCTTCGAGCAGCGTCAGGTATTCCTTGACCGACACCGGCAGCTTGGCCGAGCGCAGGGTGTAGAAGAAGTCGATAAGCATAGCGAATCACTCCGGAGCGGAAGGGCTCGTGCGGGGCCTGTCCAGCAGGTAGAGCAGTTGCGCCCGCACCTCGGGCCATTCGCCTGAGCGCAGGCTGTACATCACCGTGTCGCGGATGGTGCCGTCGCGGCGCAGCGCGTGGCCGCGGAGCACACCGTCCTTCTTCGCGCCGAGCCGCTCGATGGCGCGCTGCGACGCGTGGTTGAAGTTGTCGGTGCGCCAACCCACCACATGGCAGCCGAGCGCGTCGAAGGCGTGCGTGAGCATCAGCAGCTTGCAGGTGGTGTTGACGTGCGTGCGCTGGCAGCGCCTGGCGTACCACGTGTAGCCGATCTCGACGCGCTTCAAGGCCGGCAGGATGTCGTGGAAGCTGGTGCTGCCGAGCACCGTGCCGCTGGCCTTGTCGGTCACGGCAAAGGCGAAGCGGTGGCCGGCCTCGCGGCCTTCGAGCGCGGCCTCGATGTAGGCGTGGGTATCCTGCGGCTCGGGCACCGAGGTCACGCGAATCTTCCACAGCTCCCCATCGGCCGCCGCGGCGCGCAGGCCGGCCTCATGGCCCGGCGACAGTGGCACCAGCGCGATGCCGCGTGCCTTGAGCGTCACGGGTTCAACGAAAGCCATCTCGGTTGCTCCACTGCGCCTTGCAACCCGCGACGCACGAAACCAGCGCACTCCATTCGAGAGACACCGCGGAACCGGCTCCGCCGGTCCGCCGGTGTTGCCCCCTCGAAGGGGGTGGGCGGCCACACGAAGTGGGCAAGCCTGGGGGTGTTGTCACCTGTTGTTCCGCTGCATGAAGACCAGCTTTTCGAACAACGTCACGTCCTGCTCGTTCTTGAGCAGCGCGCCGACCAGTGGGGGCACGGCGACCTTGTCCTCCCGGCTTTGCAGGGCCTCGGGCGGGATGTCTTCGGCCACCAGCAGCTTGAGCCAGTCGAGCAGTTCGGACGTGGAGGGCTTCTTCTTCAGGCCGGGCAGGTTGCGAACCTCGTAGAACGTCTTCATGGCCGCCGCCAGCAGCTGGTGCTTCAAGCCCGGGAAGTGCACGTCGACGATCTGCTTCATCGTCGTCGCATCGGGGAACTTGATGTAGTGGAAGAAGCAGCGGCGCAGGAACGCGTCGGGCAGTTCCTTCTCGTTGTTCGACGTGATGAACACCAGCGGGCGGTGCCTGGCGCGGATCAGCTCGCGCGTCTCGTAGCAGTAGAACTCCATGCGGTCGATCTCGCGCAGCAGGTCGTTCGGGAATTCGATGTCGGCCTTGTCGATCTCGTCGATCAGGAGCACCACCGGCTGCTCCGCCGTGAAGGCCTGCCACAGCACGCCCTGGACGATGTAGTTGTGGATGTCCTTGACCCGCTCGGCGCCCTCGACATCCGCCAGCTGCGAGTCGCGCAACCGGCTCACCGCATCGTATTCATAGAGGCCCTGCTGCGCCTTGGTGGTGGACTTGACGTGCCACTGCAGGAGGGGCATCTGGAGCGCTTGCGCCACCTCCTCGGCCAGCATGGTCTTGCCGGTGCCGGGTTCGCCCTTGACCAGCAGCGGGCGCTTGAGCGTGATGGCGGCATTGACTGCCAGCATCAGGTCCTGCGTGGCGACATAGTTTTCGGTGCCGTGGAATTTTTGCGTCATGGAACGTAGGAGGGTGTGGAAAAGAGCCCCGCAGCGACAGCTGCCACGCGGTTCCGGTCGCGCCAGATGACGCTGGCTATAATCGAACGTTGATTACAGAGCCTCGTTTTTCACGGGATTGTGCGCGCAAAATGAACAAAACGTTGTCCACGGTACTAGCCCTTGCTGTCGCTTCGGTGACCATTCTTTGCGCCCCCGTGGCCAGTGCCCAGCAGTCCGCGGGCAATGCCGAAGCCGGTCGTGGCAAGGTCGCGATGTGCCTGGGATGCCACAGCATCATGGGCTACCGTTCGAGTTTCCCCGAGGTCGCCAGGGTGCCGAAGATCTCGGGCCAGGGCGCGGAGTACCTTATCTCGGCGCTCACCGCCTACAAGAAGGGCGAGCGCAAGCACCCGACGATGCACAGCATTGCCGAATCGCTGACCGACCAGGACATGGCCGACGTGGCGGCCTACTACGCGGCCCAGGGTCTCAAGGACGGCGCCGCCAAGACCCTGTCCCAGCCTGACGCCAAGGTGGGCGCGCTGCTGCAAAAAGGCGCCTGCGTCTCGTGCCACGGGCAGAACCTGGCTTCCCCGATCGCGCCCAACTACCCGCAACTCGCCGGGCAGCACCCCGACTACCTTTATGTCGCGCTGAAGGCGTACAAGACCGAGAACAATGCGACCATCGGCCGCGGCAATGCCGTGATGGGCGCCATCGCCAAGCAGTTCTCCAATGCCGAGATGAAGACACTGGCCAACTACATCGGCTCGCTGGACGGCAACCTGCAGACCGTGCCGGAATCCAGGCTGCACCACGCGTCCAACTAACAAGCCTCCAGTCCCGCAAAAAAGCCCGCATTGCGGGCTTTTTTTCATGGGGCAGGCAGCTGCCCTGCAGCGCCTTCACACATCGAAGAAAACGGTTTCCCGAGGTCCCTGCATGTGGATGTCGAAGCGGTAGATCACCTGGCCGCCTTGCTCGCTTCTTTGCGCGACCAGCGTGTCGCGGCGCCCGGCGGGCACCTGGCGCAGCACCGGGTCGCTGGCGTTGGCGCCGGCCTCGTCGCTGAAATAAACGCGCGTGAAAGCATGCACCAGCAGGCCGCGCATCATCACGATCAGGTCGATGTGCGGCGCTTCGCCAGGGGCCGACACGCCCGGCTTGACGGTCTGGAAGTCGAAGCGCTGCTCGGGGTCGGTGCCGGTGCCGACCCGGCCGAAGCCGCGAAAACCCCGGCGACGACCTTCGGCGCGCGGGCTGTCGAAGCGCTCGGCAGGGCGGCCCTGGGCATCGAGCTGGCTGATCTCGATCATTGCGTCGGGCATCGGCTGGCCGTCGCCGTCCAACACGACGCCTTCGAGGCGGATGTGCTCGCCTTCGGCGTGCGGGTAGGCGACCACGCCATCAAAGGGCTGGTCGAAATCGTAGCCGTACTGCGCGGCGGTCAGGCCGTAGGCGAAG
>JAQGLP010000287.1 GCA_028292835.1 Variovorax sp. | reverse complement strand
ACGCACAGTTCGGCATAGCCGCCACCGGCCACCAGCGCGCAGACGCGGTCGCCGGCCTTCAGGCCGGCCTGCGCCATGGCCTGCGCATCGCCATCGACGATGACGCCGGCCACTTCCAGGCCCGGCAAATCCGAGGCGCCCGGCGGCACCGGATAGTTGCCGGTGCGCTGCAGCACGTCGGGGCGGTTCACCCCGCTGGCGGCCACGCGGATCAACAACTCGCCCGGGCCCGCGATGGGCGCGGGACGCTCGGCCAGACGCAGCACCTCGGGCGCTCCGTAGGCGGTGATTTCAATCGCTTTCATGGTCTTTTCGGGCTGCAGCGCAGGCCCCTCCGGCGATATTAGCTACGAAAAAGATAGCAACAGCGTCCCTGTGAACGCCGTTGCCGCCGTTCCTCACTCCTGCCGAACGCCACCGGTGTCGCTGCCCTGGCGCGAGGCGTAGTAGCCCTGCTGCTCGGCGCGCCCCGGTTCGCCGCCCTGCTGCGGCTCGCCATGCGACGGCTCGCCACGCTGCTCGCTGCGCGCCGGCTCCTGCTGCGGCGGGTCATTGCGTGGCTGGTCGTTGCGTGGCTGGTTACCGCGCTCGTCGCCATAGCGTGGCGCACGATCGCCGCCACGTTCACTGCGCTCGCCCCGGTCGCTGCGCTCGCCGCGTTCCGAACGGTCGCCCCGTTCCGGACGATCGCCGCGCGGCGGACGCTCGCTGTATTCCATGCCGGCGGGCCGCTCGGTGAGTGCCTTCATCGACAGCTTGACGCGGCCTTTCTCGTCCGTCTCCAGGACCTTGACCTTCACGATCTGGCCTTCGCTCAGATAGTCGCCCACGCGCTCGACGCGCTCGTGCGCGATCTGGCTGATGTGCAGCAGGCCGTCCTTGCCGGGCAGCAGGTTGATCAGCGCGCCGAAGTCCAGGACCTTGGTGACCGGGCCCTCGTAGACCTTGCCAATCTCCACTTCCGCCGTGATCTGCTCGATGCGCTTCTTGGCCGCCTCGGCCTTTTCCGGGTCGGTCGAGGCGATGGTGATGGTGCCGTCCTCGTCGATGTTGATCTGGCAGCCGGTTTCCTCGGTCAGCGCGCGGATGACGGAGCCGCCCTTGCCGATCACGTCGCGGATCTTCTCGGGATTGATCTTCATGGTGAACAGGCGCGGTGCGAAGCTCGACACCTCGGTCTTGGCCTCGCCCATGGCTTCCTGCATCTTGCCCAGGATGTGCATGCGCGCTTCCTTGGCCTGCGCCAGCGCGACCTGCATGATTTCCTTGGTGATGCCCTGGATCTTGATGTCCATCTGCAGCGCGGTGATGCCGTTGGTGGTGCCCGCAACCTTGAAGTCCATGTCGCCCAGGTGATCTTCATCGCCCAGGATGTCGGTCAGCACGGCAAAGCGGTTGTCTTCCTTGATCAGGCCCATGGCGATGCCGGCCACGTGCGCCTTCATCGGAACCCCCGCGTCCATCATCGACAGGCACCCGCCGCACACCGACGCCATCGACGAGGAGCCGTTGGACTCGGTGATTTCCGACACGACACGGATCGTGTAGGGAAACTCTTCCTTGTTCGGCAGCACGGCGATCAGAGCGCGCTTGGCGAGCCGGCCGTGGCCGATTTCGCGGCGCTTGGTCGAACCCATGCGGCCGACTTCGCCGGTGGCGAACGGAGGCATGTTGTAGTGGAACAGGAAGCGGTCCTCGTACTCGCCGGCCAGCGCGTCGATGCGCTGCGCGTCGCGCTCGGTGCCGAGCGTGGTCAGGACCAGCGCCTGCGTCTCGCCGCGGGTGAACAGGGCCGAGCCGTGGGTGCGCGGCAGCACGGAATTGCGGATCTCGATCGGGCGCACGGTGCGCGTGTCGCGCCCGTCGATGCGTGGCTCGCCCTGCAGGATCTGGCCGCGCACGATCTTGGCTTCGATCTCGAACAGCAGGTCGCTCACCTTGCCGGCATCGAAGGGCTCGCCGCTGTCCTTCAGCGACGCCATGACGCTGGCGGTGGCTTCGCGCAGGGCCTGCGTGCGGGCCTGCTTGCTGCGGATCTGATAGACGGCGCGCAGCTTTTCCTCGGCCAAGCCGTTGACCCTGGCGATGAAGGCTTCGTCCTTGGCGGGCGGCTGCCAGTCCCACACCGGCTTGCCGGCGCCCTGCACCAGCTCGTGGATGGCGTTGATCGCGATGTTGGCCTGCTCATGGCCGAACACCACGCCGCCGAGCATGATTTCCTCGCTGAGCTGCTGGGCTTCGGACTCGACCATCAGCACGGCCGCCTCGGTGCCGGCCACGATCAGGTCCATCTGCGAGTCCTTGCGCGCGGTCTGGCCCGGGTTCAGCACGTACTGGCCGTTGATGTAGCCCACGCGGGCGGCGCCGATCGGGCCGCTGAACGGGATGCCGGAGACCGACAGCGCGGCGGAGACGCCGATCATGGCGGCGATGTCGGCATCGACCTCGGGGTTGAGCGACAGCGTGTGGATGACCACATGCACTTCGTTCAGGAAGCCCTCGGGAAACAGCGGACGGATCGGGCGGTCGATCAGGCGGCTGGTCAGCGTCTCGTGCTCGCTCGGCTTGGCTTCGCGCTTGAAGAAGCTGCCGGGGATCTTGCCGGCGGCGTAGGTCTTCTCGATGTAGTCGACCGTCAGCGGGAAGAAGTCCTGGCCCGGCTTGGCGGTCTTGGAGGCGACCACGGTGGCCAGCACCACGGTGCCCTCAATGTCGACGACAACCGCGCCGCCCGCCTGACGGGCGATTTCGCCGGTTTCCAGAACGACCGTCTTGTCGCCCCACTGGAAGGACTTGGTGACTTTGTTGAAGAGGCTCATGTTTGCTCCTGGTTTGATAGCAATACCCGCAGCATTCGCGGGCGGTGGAGCGCAACTCGGAACACGATGCCATTCCAGCGAAGCTCGGCGCGAACCCCGTTGGAATGACACAGCTTCGCTCCGTTTTGCCGGCTCCGAAGTGCAAAACGCCTGAGCTAGCGGGCTAACTCAGGCGTTCTGGCATGGGGTTGAGATTACTTGCGCAGACCCAGCTTGGCGATCAGCGCGGTGTAGCGCTCGGCGTCCTTGCCCTTCAGGTAGTCCAGCAGCTTGCGGCGGCGGCTCACCATGCGCAGCAGGCCGCGACGGCCGTGATGGTCCTTGGCGTGCGTCTTGAAGTGGGGCGTGAGTTCGTTGATGCGGGCGGTCAGCAGCGCGACCTGCACTTCGGGACTGCCGGTGTCGTTGGCGGCGCGGGCGTTGTCCTTGACGACTTCGGCCTTGATGGAGGCTGCGATCATGTGTGTGTTTCCTGTTCCGGGATGTTTGACTTGCGGTGTGCGCTGGAACTGCACGCACCGTGCGCCTCGCGGCATGCAAAGCCCTGGGAGTATAGCTCGCCCCCAGGCCGCGCGCACC
>JAQGLP010000266.1 GCA_028292835.1 Variovorax sp. | reverse complement strand
CGGTGACCGAAGTGGTGGCCGGCCGGGTCGACTACTACTTCTCGCCGATCGCGCCGGTGATCGGCCAGATCCGCAATGGCCAGCTGGTGCCGCTGGCGGTGGGCTCGCCGCGCCGCGCCGCCGCCCTCCCCGATGTGCCCACCACCGCCGAAGCCGGCGTGCCCGGCTCTGAGTTCAACTTCTGGATCGGCATGTTCGCGCCGGCCAAGGCGCCGGGGAGGCCGAACGGCAGGCGTTCCTGCGGGCCCAGCCCGGCCTGTACGAAGCCGCCGACCACAACGTGCGCCTGCGCGTCCAGGGCGGGCGCATCGACCTGTCCTCTCTCGATGCATCCGGCTTTGCCACGCGGGCGCATCCCGACTGGACCACCTTGCAACCGCTTCGCGGCGCCTGACAGGCCGCCAAGCCCCCACTTCAGGAAAGAACCTCATGGCAACCCAACGACTTGGAATCATCATGCACGGCGTCACCGGACGCATGGGCATGAACCAGCACCTGATCCGCTCCATCGTCGCGATCCGCGCCCAGGGCGGCGTCACGCTGTCGAACGGCGACAAGGTCATGCCCGACCCGATCCTCATCGGCCGCAACGCCGAGAAGATCCAGGCGCTGGCCCAGGCGCACGGCATCCAGCGCTGGGGCACCGACCTCGACCGCGCGCTCGAGAACAAGGAGGACACGATCTTCTTCGACGCCGGCACCACGCAGATGCGCCCCACCCTGCTGGCCAAGGCGATCCGCGCCGGCAAGCACGTGTACTGCGAAAAGCCCATCGCGACCAACTTGAACGAGGCCGTCGAGATCGCCCGCCTCGCCGAAGGCTCGGGCTTGAAGCACGGCGCGGTGCAGGACAAGCTCTTCCTGCCCGGCCTGCGCAAGCTCGACATGCTGCGCCGCGCCGGCTTCTTCGGCCGCATGCTGAGCGTGCGCCTGGAGTTCGGCTACTGGGTGTTCGAGGGCGATCTCCAGCCGATTCAGCGGCCCTCGTGGAACTACCGCAAGGAAGACGGCGGCGGCATGATCCTCGACATGATGTGCCACTGGCGCTACGTGCTGGACAACCTGTTCGGCGAGGTGCAGTCGGTCTCCTGCCTCGGAGCCACGCACATTCCCACGCGCTGGGACGAGGAAGGCAAGCCCTACCAGGCCACCGCCGACGACGCGGCCTACGCCACCTGCCAGCTCAAGGGGCACAACGGCGAGCCGGTCGTCGCCCAGATCAACATGAGCTGGGCCACGCGCGTGCGCCGCGACGATCTCGTGACCTTCCACGTCGACGGCACCGACGGCTCGGCCGTCGCGGGTCTGTCCTCGTGCCGCGCGCAGTCGCGCGTCGCCACGCCCCGCCCGGTGTGGAATCCGGACGAGAAGCAGACCATGAACTTCTTCGACCAGTGGCAGGAGATCCCCGACTCGCAGGTCTACGACAACGGCTTCAAGATCCAGTGGGAACACTTCATCCGCCATGTGGTCGAAAACGCGCCCTACAAGTGGACGCTGCCCGAGGGCGCCAAGGGCGTGCAGCTGGTCGAGGCCGCGCTCGAAAGCTGGCAGGACCGCCGCTGGATCGACGTGCCGACGCTGAAGATCTGAGTCATTCCATGGCCATCGCTCTCTCCCTCCCCATCGCGAGCGGCGCGCTCGCCCCGTACACGCTGCGCGGCACCACGCCCGTCAAGCCCCCGATCGGCGTCAAGTTCGACCGCATCGCCTATTCGGCCGCGCACGTCGTGGCCGACCCGCTGGCCGCCATCGACCCGTGGCTGCAATGCGCCGTCGACTGGGACGCCACCATCGCCTACCGCCGCCATCTCTGGTCGCTCGGCCTCGGCGTGGCCGAGGCGATGGACACCGCCCAGCGCGGCATGGGGCTCGACTGGCCGACCTCGCTCGAACTGATCCGGCGCTCGCTCGATGCGGCCCAGGATGTGCCCGGCGCGCTAGTCGCGTCCGGTTGCGGCACCGACCATCTGAACCTCGACGACGTGAGGAGCGTCGATGACGTGATCCGCGGCTACGAGGAACAGATGGCCGCCATCGAGGCGCTGGGCGGCAAGCTGATCGTGATGGCGAGCCGCGCGCTGGCGCGCGTCGCGAAAAACCCGGGCGACTACGAACGCGTGTACGAACGTGTGCTGACGCAGGCCAGGCAGCCGGTGGTTCTGCACTGGCTCGGCGACATGTTCGATCCCGCCCTGGCCGGCTACTGGGGCACGAAGGACCTCGACGCCGCCATGGACACGGCGCTGGACATCATTGCCGCCCATCCGGAGAAGGTCGACGGCATCAAGATCTCGCTGCTCGACAAGGACAAGGAGATCGCGATGCGCCGGCGCCTCCCCGCCGGCGTGCGCATGTACACCGGCGACGACTTCAACTACGCCGAGTTGATCGCGGGCGACGGCTTCGGCGATGTGCCGACCCACGGACACAGCGACGCGCTGCTGGGCATCTTCGACGCCATCGCGCCCGCGGCAAGCGCGGCGCTGGGCGAACTCGCGCAAGGCAACGTGGAGCGCTTCCACGCTCTCCTCGGCCCCACGGTGGCGCTGTCACGCCACATCTTCGCGGCGCCCACGCGCTTCTACAAGACGGGCGTGGTGTTCATGGCCTGGCTCAACGGCCATCAAGAACATTTCACCATGGTCGGCGGGCAGCAAAGCACGCGATCGCTGCCGCATTTCGCCGAACTGTTCCGTCTGGCCGATGCGGCCCATCTGCTGGAGCAGCCCGAGCTCGCGGTGCGTCGCATGAAGACGCTGCTGGCGCTGCACGGCGTGGAAGGCTGAACGGCATGCGCGACTTCTCGCAGGACCACGACTGGCTGTCGATCAACACCGCCACGGTGCGCAAGCAGTCGGGCCAGGAAACACCGCTCGGCCGCATCATCGATCAGTGCGCCGCGCGGGGCATCCGGGCCATCAGCCCATGGCGCGACCAGGTCGCCGCCGCGGGGCTCGGCAGGGTCGCCAGGCAGCTCAAGGCGCACGGCATCGGCCTGTCCGGGTACTGTCGGGGCGGCTTCTTCCCGGCGGCCGACGCGGCCGGCCTGAAGGCCGCGCTCGACGACAACCGCCGCGCGATCGACGAGGCCAAAACGCTTGAGGCGCCCTGTCTGGTGCTGGTGGTCGGCGCATTGCCCGGTGCGTTGGACGGCAAGCCCGCTTACAAGGACCTCTCGCGCGCACGCGGCGAGGTACGCGACGGCATCGCCGCGTCGCTGGCGTACGCACGCGAGGTCGGCATGCCGCTGGCGATCGAGCCGCTGCACCCGATGCAGGCCGCGGACCGGGCCTGCGTCAACACGCTCGAGCAGGCGCTCGACCTTTGCGACGAACTCGACCCGCAAGGCCCCGACAATGGGAGCGGGGCGCAGCCGGCCGCCCTGGGCGTCGCGCTCGACATCTACCACGTCTGGTGGGACCCCAAGCTCGAACAGCAGATCGCCCGCGCGGGGCGACGGCGCCTGCTGGCCTACCACGTCTGCGACTGGCTTGCCCCGACGCGGGACCTCCTGAGCGACCGCGGAATGATGGGCGACGGCGTGGTCGAACTGAAGAAAATCCGCGGCTGGGTCGAGGCCGCCGGCTTCGCGGGCTTCAGCGAGGTCGAGATCTTCTCTCAGCTCGACTGGTGGCAGCGCCCGGGCGACGAGGTGCTCGACACCTGCATCGCGCGCCATCGAAGCGTTGTTTGAGCGGCAAATGACGCCTGCAGGACAGCGGCCCCCGGCAGCTTGCTTAGAATTCGCACGGCTGCGGCCTCGGCGGCAGCCCAAGCGTTCTCAGGGCGGGGTGAAACTCTCCACCGGCGGTGATGGCGATTCGTTCGCACAAGCCCGCGAGCGCCTGCCGCGCCGTGCGCCGGCAGGGTCAGCAGATTCGGTGAGATTCCGAAGCCGACGGTCACAGTCCGGATGAAAGAGAGCGCGTTTCCGCTGGCTTGACCGTGCGCGCTTCGTCGTGCGGCCGAGGCTGCGGTCGCGTGCGCCCTGATTCAGGAAACCCTGTTCTCTAGAGGCATGCCATGAGTCAGATCAACGACCTTCCCCTTTCCACCCCGCCGGCGCCGGGGTCTTCCGGACCTGCGCGCGTGGCCTTCGTCGAAGCGCAATGGCATTCGGACATCGTGCACCAGGCCCGCGACGCCTTCCTCGCCGAAATGGAGCGCCAGGGCTTTCCGCAGGAGCGCATCGACGTGATCGACGTGCCGGGCGCCTTCGAGATTCCGCTGCAGGCCAAGCGCCTGGCGCTGTCGGGCCGCTATGGCGCCATCGTCGCCTGCGCGCTGGTGGTCGACGGCGGCATCTACCGCCACGAGTTCGTGGCCGGCACGGTGGTCGGCGCGCTGATGTCGCTGCAGCTCGAAACCGGCGTGCCGGTCCTGTCGGCGGTGCTGACGCCGCACCACTTCCATGAGCATGCGGAGCACCGCAAGTACTTCCACCGGCATTTCGCGGTCAAGGGCACGGAAGCGGCCGATGCCTGCGTCAAGACACTGGCCGGACTGCGCAGGATCGACGCGATGCTGGCTGCGAGCCCGGCCGCCTCGACCCGTCCGGCCGGACAAAGCGAGCCATGGCGCTGAAGCCTTCGCCGGCGGCGCTGCGCCGTGCGCTGGCCGCCGAATTCGTCGGCACCGCGCTGCTGCTCGCCACCGTGGTCGGCTCGGGCATCGGCTCCGAGCGCCTGGCCGGCGGCAACCTGGCGCTCGCCCTGCTGGCCAACAGCCTGGCCAGCGGCCTGGTGCTGGGCGTGCTGATCGCGAGCTTCGCGCCGGTGTCCGGCGGGCACCTCAATCCGCTGGTCAGCCTGATGGAGTGGGCACTCAAGCGGTGCAGCGCTCCCACGGCCGCGCTCTACCTGGTGGCGCAGGTCGCGGGCGCCTGCGCGGGCGTGATGCTGGCGCAGGCCATGTTCGGGCTGCCTGTCGCCCAGAGCGCGACGCAAGTCCACACCGGCCTCTCCCAGTGGCTGAGCGAGCTGGTCGCGGCGTTCGGCCTGATGACGATCACCCTGCACTTGATCAAGACCAAACCCGAGGCGGTGCCGGCCGCCGTCGGCTGCTATATCGTGGCGGCCATCTGGTTCACCGGCTCGGGGTCCTTTTCCAACCCGGCCGGCACGCTGGCGCGATCGCTCACCGACACCTTCACCGGCATCCGGCCGGTCGATGTGCCGGCCTTCATCCTGTCCCAGCTGGCGGGTGCGGCGCTGGCCCTCGCGCTGTTCGCGTGGATGCAGCGCACGCCGCCGCAACCTGAAGAAAGCCTGCCACCCATGACCGACGCCACCATCCTGCACAACCCCGCCTGCGGCACCTCGCGCAACGTCCTGGCGC
Organism: Variovorax sp.; assembly: GCA_028292835.1. Taxonomy (GTDB): domain Bacteria; phylum Pseudomonadota; class Gammaproteobacteria; order Burkholderiales; family Burkholderiaceae_C; genus Variovorax. The sequence continues at coordinate 5,174 of JAQGLP010000266.1, read as the reverse complement.
TGATCCGCGCGAACGGCATCGAGCCCGAGATCGTCGAATACCTGAAGACGCCGCCCACGCGCGAGCGGCTGCGTGCGCTGGTCCAGGCCATGGACCTTCCGGTGCGCGGCCTGCTGCGCCAGAAAGGCACATGCTACGACGAGCTCGACCTCGGCAACGCGAAATGGAGCGACGACCAGTTGCTGGACTTCATGGTCGCGCACCCGGTCCTGATCAACCGGCCGATCGTCGTCACCCCGCTCGGTGCGCGGCTGTGCCGGCCGTCGGAACAGGTGCTCGACATTCTTCCGGCACGGCTGCAGCACGCGGCAACTTACCGGTAGCTTGTTAAAGCCGAAGGCAGAGGTTGATGCCGTGGCCCGCGTTCAGGGCGCCGAGCAGCGCGGCAAGCTCGGCCGGCTCGATTAAACCGAGCAGGTCACTGGGGTTGAGCGTGGCGCCGCTTTAATTCGTCGAAAGACACCAGTTCGCCTGCGATGGCGCTCGCTGCCACCGTGGGCGGGCTGGCAAGCCAGACTTGACCGGGGCCGCCACGTCCAGGGAAGTTGCGGTTGATGGCGCTGACAGTGACTTGGTCGGGCCGGCTGGACCCTCCAGGACCGCAGTTGCCACAGGCGCCGCACGAAGGCTCCAACATGCGCGCGCCGGCCCGTTCGAAGGCGTCCATGTAGTTCATGGCGATGCAATGATCGCGCACGGCGGTCGTGCCGAACTGCAGAAACAGCTCGACACCCGTCGAGACGGTCAGGCCGCGGTCGGCAGCCCAGCGCAGCACCGCATGGTAATGATCGAAGTCCTCGCGCTTGCCGGCCGTGCAGGAGCCGCCGTAAGCGATGTCGATGCGCACAGGCCGCGCCACTTCAGTCAGAGGGATGCCGTTGCCCGGGTCGCCCGGCGCGGCGACCATGGGCGGCACTGCGGTGCAATCGATCCGGATCGTCTGGGCATAGATCGCGCCCTCGTCGCTGCGCATCCAGGGCTCAAGGCAAAAATCCACGCCACGCCGCTCGCGTAGGAAGCGCAGGGTCTCGGCATCGGGCGCGACGATGCCGGTAAAGCCGCCAAGCTCGGCGGTCATGTTGGTGAGCGTGGCGCGTTCGTCAGTGCTTAGCTGCGCCATCGCGTCTCCGCAGAATTCGAACACCTTGCCCAGGCCTTCGCCGGCGCGAATTGCCGGTAGCGCGAGCAGATGCAGCACGACGTCCTTCGCGGTGACGCCCGGCCGCAGTGTGCCGTCGAGCACGACCCGCAGCTGCTGCGGCACTGTGAGCCGCACCGCGCCGGTGACAAACGCGTTTGCCATGTCGGTGGTCCCGACACCGAAGGCCACGCAGCCCAGCGCGCCGCTGTGCGGCGTGTGTGAGTCAGTGCCGACCACCACTTGTCCGGGAAGCGCGTAATGCTCGGCCATCATCGCGTGCGAGATCCCGGCGACGTTGCTGCCATCGTCGTGCGCGGCCTCCACCTCTGTCAGGGTGCGGTGTGAAATCAGCCCGTGGCGCGATGCAAATCGGCGCTGCGCTTCGACCATGCGGTGGATGTTGGGCACCAAGCCGCCGCGCACGTGGGCCGGACTCTCCTCGACATACGAAGTATGGTCTTCGAACACCACGATCGAGGTCGGCTGCTGCAGGGCAAGCGGGTCCCCAAATACCGACTGCAGCATGTGCGCCGCCATGCCGGTGTAGTACTCATGGATAAAGCGCCAGTCGGCGCGCACAAAGGCACCGTCGCCAGGCGCAGGATGTGCGGCCGTCAGCTCGGTGGCAAGCGCGTGCCGCGCAACGATTTTTTCGAACAATGTGCGGGGCTTGGCGTCGTCCTGGTCGGTGACGGCCTCGATGCTGCGCATGAAGTGCTGGCCAAATCGCAACAGTCCGCCGCTCTTGAGAATCGCCGCTGCCAACGTGTCGCGGTCCGCAACCAGGTCATCGAGGGGGATGGTCTCGCCGGCCGCGATGCGTTCGAGCAGCCGGAAATCGGTGGATGTGAAGAGGCCGATGTTGTCTGCGTTCTGACGGTAGATGCGTTCGAAGCTTTCGGCGATCACCAGCCGCACGCCAGCGAGCCTTTCCGCAGCCGGGCTGTGCTCGCGCGAGGAGCCTTTTCCGTAGCGTTTGCCGCCGACGACCACGTCCACCTGCGCTTGGCGGACCGCATCGATCCCGAGAGGCAGGGCGTTACCGGCCCTGAATCCGGTGTAGGGATAGCGACCCAGCTTGTCGTCGTAGTGCGTGAGGCTGGTCAGCGGCGTGATCTCGTCGGTCGAGACGTCATCGCGCAACGGTTGGGCTTGGGCCAGGCCAAGGCGCTCCCCGTTGAGGCAGCGCACAACAACATCGGCCGACTGCGAAAGGAACAGCACCGGCCCCTTGAACAAGCAGCCCGTGTTCACGGCCGAATATCCGGTGACGGGATCGACGGGACCCCTTGCTCATTGGCTGCCTGGGTCTGCGCAGCCAATGCCGACTGATAGCCAGGGCGCGACCGCAGCCGCTGCCAGTAGGCCGCTACCGATGGCGTGAAGCGTGGCTCCAGACCAAGATGCCGGGCAAGCAGCAGCGCATAACCGACCGATATGTCCGCCGCGGTAAAACGGTCGGCGCATAAGTACTGCTGCTCGGTCAATAAAGGCTCGAGGGACCGCAGGCGTGAAAGAAACCATTGTTCGTAGTCCTGGGCGACTTGCGGCTGACGACGATCTCCCACTTCGAAATGTGCATACCGCAAGATCAGCGTCTGCGGGACCGTCAAGGTCGCCTCGCCGAAATGCAGGTAGTTGAGGTACGCGCCGTACGCGGCTTCGTTGACGCTGACATCGAGCCTGCCCGGCGAGAATCGAGACGCGAGGTATTGGCAGATGGCTGCGGATTCGGTCATGCGCACGCCATCGTGGAACAAGACCGGAACGGTACCCAAAGGATTGATGTCCAGGAACCGGCACGCGAGCGCTCTCGGAGGGAACGGCAGCATCGCGAGTCGATAGGGAACGCCAATCTCTTCAAGCGCCCACAGCGGACGAAATGAACGCGCGCTGACACAGTGGTACAGGGTGATCATTTCCGTTCCAGATCGTGCTGCTTGACCGCACTTACTGTGGCTCGATACCGGCCTTCCTGACCAAGGCCGCATATTTGGCCAGCTCGCTGCGGAACGCCGCGTTCGCCTGTTCAGGAGTGCTGATCGCGATGGTATTGCCTTGCTTGGCCATGGCGTCCTTGACGACCGGATCGGCGAAGGCCGCGACGACAGCTTCGTGGACTCTTTTGACGTTGGCCGCACTCATGCCCTTGGGGCCGATCACCGCGAACCACGCATCGACCACGAGGTTCGGAAGCCCCTGTTCCACGAAGGTCGGGACCCCGGGTGCGGCCGGCGTACGCTGCGCGGTGAGCATGCCGATCGCGCGCAGGGTGCCGCTCTTGATGTGTGGCTGGACGCTCGGCAGCGCGACGGTACCGAACTCGACCTGCCCACCGATCAGGTCGGTCACCATCGGTCCAACGCCCTTATAGGGAATGTGCTTGGCCGTGACGCCGGCTTCCTCCAGGAACAGCTCTGTCGCCAAGTGCAGGATGGTGCCGTTGCCGCCCGACGCGAAATTCAACGCGCCCGGTTTGCTTTTCAGCAGGGCGATGAACTCCTTGCTGTTGGTGGCCGCCACCTTCGCTGGATTGACCACCAGCACCATCGGCGTTGCCCCGATGATGGCGATCGGCGTGAAGTCGCCCGGCATGTCGAAGGGCAACGACTTGAGCACGCTCGGAAAAATCACCACGTTGTTGGACACGATCGACAGCGTGTTGCCGTCGGGCGCCGAACGCGCCAATGTTTGCAGGCCCACTATTCCGCCCGCGCCGGGCTGGTTTTCCACGACCACGGCAGCGTTGAGCGCTCTGGAAAGGGCTGGCTGAGCGGCGCGCGTGATGGCATCGACGCCCGAGCCTGTCGCGTTGGGCAGAATGAAGCGCACCGTGCCGGACTGGGCGCTGGCGCTGAAAGGCCAGGCGGTAACAGCGACTGCTGCTGCCGAGGCAACAACAATCGAACGGCGTGAGAGGTTTTGTGGCGAAATCATGGTTGTCTCCTGAGTTTTTTAGAGTCTCTGCGGCCTAGCGCACAATGTTTCTCGACCGCAACCCTTCCAGCTCGACGTTGCTGTACCCCAGTTGCTCCAGCAACTCTGTGGTGTGCTCCCCCAGCTTTGGCGGGCTCAGGCGCACTCCCAGGCGTCGGCCTTCGAGTGTGAAGGGAAAGAGCGTGGTCTTCACTGTCTCGCCCGCTCTCAGACCGTCGGACAGGCGCAGATCGGCAAGGCCGCCGGTGGCCAGCAGATGCTCGTCGTCGTAGAGGTCTTCGGGCTTGCGGATGGGTGCGAAGGGCAGTCCGGCTTTTTCCATGACCTGGGCCAGCTCTGCTGCGCTCCGATGGGCGATGCGCTCACCGATCGACTTGAGCAATCTTGGACGATGCGCGAGGCGCTCGTTGTTGGTGGCAAGCGCCGGTTCGGACTTCAGGTCGGCGAACCCGAGCGCGTCGCAGAACACCCGCCATTGGGCATCGCTGACGGCCGCCAGAAAGATCTGCTCGCCGTCTTTCACGGTGAACACGTCATACACCGCCCACGGGTTGTCGCGGGCCGGCATTGGCGCAGGATGCCTGCCCGTGACCGCGTACTGCAGCATGTGCTGTCCCATCAGGAACACATTGTTCTCGTACAGCGCGGATTGCACCTCCATGCCGTGGCCGGTGATTCCGCGCTGGATCAACGCGCCCAGGACGGCAATGGCACCGAACAGGCCACCCATGATGTCGTTGACGCTGGTGCCGGCACGCAACGGGTCGCCGGGTCGGCCGGTCATGTAGGCGAGGCCACCCATCATCTGGACGACCTCGTCCAGCGCGGTTCGATGGTCATAGGGGCCAGGGAGGAACCCCTTGTGGCTGGCATAGATGATCCGGGGATTGACCTTGGACAGCGACGCATAGTCGAGCCCGTACTTCCCCATCGTGCCAGGCTTGAAATTCTCGGCCACCACATCGGCCGTCACTGTGAGCCGTCGCGCGGTCTTCGCGCCTTCCTCGGTATGCAGGTCGATGCCGATGCTCTTCTTGTTTCGATTGAACATCGGGAAAAAGCCGGCTCCAGCGCCCTGCAGGCGGCGTGTGTGGTC
>JAQGLP010000262.1 GCA_028292835.1 Variovorax sp. | reverse complement strand
ACCGTCCTTTTGATTGCTGGCAGCCCGTCGTTGCCGTCCCGCTCCACCGTGCTGCTGGAAGCGGTCGGCGAACGGCTGGCGCGCCGCGGCGCCCGCATCGAACGCCTGGCCGTGCGGGAGCTGCCGTCGCAGCCGCTGCTGCGGGCCGAATGGGACCACCCCGCGATCCGCCAGGCGATGGCGCAGGTCGAGGAAGCCCGCGCCGTGGTGGTCGCCACGCCGGTCTACAAGGCCGCCTACAGCGGCACGCTCAAGGTGTTTCTCGACCTGCTGTCGCAAAACGCGCTCAAGGGCAAGACCGTGCTGCCGCTGGCCACCGGCGGCAGTCCGCACCACATGCTCGCGCTCGACTACGCGCTGCGGCCGGTGCTGCAGTCGCTCTCGGCGCGGCACATCCTGCCGGGTGTCTACGCCACCGAGGCGCAGATCAGCCTGACACCCGAGGGCGCCTGGCAGGTCCATGCGGACCTGGCGCACCGCCTCGACGATGCGGCCGAGGCACTGGCCGCCGAGGGCCTGAAGCTGCCCGCTCCCCACGGCTTCGCGCCGGTGGCGTTCTCGCAGGTGCGATGTAGCGTCTGACGGGCTGCGCGCCCGTCACCGCCGCGCCTTGCGGCGTCCCACCGCTCCCTTCGGATTCTTCCCGTCGATTCGCTGCCCACCGGGCGGCGCGGGACCACTTTGCCTGATCGAACCCTCCTGCCATGAAACACAGCCTCATTTCCCGCCGCCGCCTGGTCCAGGGCGCGGCCGCCGCCATCGCCCTGCCGACCGCCTTCGCCGCGCTGGCGCAGACCCCGCCGCGCACGCTGCGCATCGGCCACCAGAAGGGCAGCCTCAGCGTGCTCAAGGGCCGTGGCACGCTGGAGAAGCGCCTGGCGCCGCTCGGCGTGGCGGTCAAGTGGACCGAATTCAATGCCGGCCCGGTGCAGCTCGAGGCGCTCAACGTCGGCTCGATCGACTTCGGCGATGTCGGCGAGGCGCCGCCGATCTTTGCCCAGGCCGCCGGCGCGCCGCTGGCCTACGTGGCGGCGACGGTGCCGCGGCCTAGGACGGAGGCCGTGCTGGTGCCCGGCGGCTCGGCGATCCAGGGCGTGGCCGACCTGCGGGGCAAGAAGATCGCGCTCAACAAGGGCTCCAACGTCCACTACTTCATCGTCAAGCTGTTCGAGAAGCACGGCCTGCCCTACAGCGAGCTGAAGCTGGTCTACCTGCCGCCCGCCGATGCGCGCGCCGCGTTCGAGAAGGGCGCGGTCGACGCCTGGGTGATCTGGGACCCGTTCCTTGCCGCCGCGCAGAAGTCGCTCGACGCGCGCGTGCTGGCCGACGCCACCGGCGTGGTGGACAACCGCGGCTACTACTTTTCGTCGCTCGACTACGCCACGAAAAATCCCGACGTGCTGGCCGCGGCGACCGAGGAGCTCGACCGCATCGACCAATGGGCCGCGGCCAACCAGGGTGCCTATGCCGCCGAGCTGGCGACCGTGCTGGGCCTGCCCCGGGCGGTGGTCGAGCTGTCGGTGGGGCGCAATGCCTGGGGGATCGGCCCGATCAGCAAGGCGATCCTGCTGGAGCAGCAAAAGATCGCCGACACCTTCTTCGAGCTCAAGCTGATCCCCCGCAAGATCAACGTGCTCGACGCGGCCGCGGCCCGTCTGGCCTGAGCGCGAGGGGAAGACACCATGCGCGCATCGCATTCGAATTCGCCGCTTTCCTCCCGTCCGGCCGCGTCGCGGCGGCACGCGCTGCAACTGCTGCTGGTCACGGCCGCCAGCTGGGGCTTCGGCGCGGCGCTGGCACAGCCCGCGGGCGTGCCGGGCGGCTCGCCAAAGCCCGCGCAGCCGCTGCAGCAACTGCGCATCGGCTACCAGAAGTCGGCCGTCAACCTGGTGGTCGCGAAGCAGTCGGGCTGGCTGGAGCAGCGCTGGCCGAACGCCCGGATCGCCTGGGTCGAGTTCCCGGCCGGTCCGCAGTTGCTGGAGGCGCTGGCCGTGGGCAGCCTGGACTTCGGCCTCACGGGCGACACGCCGCCGGTGTTCGCCCAGGCCGCCGGCCGGGATCTGCTCTACGTCGGCGCCGAGCCATCCAAGCCCGACAGTTCGGCCGTGCTGGTGCTGGACGACTCGCCCCTGAAGAGCCTGGCCGACCTGCGGGGCCGCAAGGTGGCGCTGCAAAAGGGCTCGAGCGCGCACTACCTGCTGGTGCGCGCGGTCGACAAGGCCGGTCTGCAGTGGAGCGACATCCAGCCGGTGTACCTGGCGCCGGCCGATGCGCGCGCCGCCTTCGAGCGCCGCAGCGTGGACGCCTGGGCCATCTGGGACCCCTACTACGCGGCGACCGAGCTGGCGATCCGGCCGCGCGTGCTCGCCAGCGGCCGGGGCCTGAGCGGCAACAACTCGTTCTACCTGGCCTCCAGCGCCTTCGCCCAGCGCCATCCCGACGTGATCGCGGCGCTGTTCGAGGCGCTCACCCGCGCCGACCGCCTGGTGCAGCAGGACCGCGCCACCGCCGTCAAGCTGATCGCCGGCTTCGGCGGGCTCGACGCGGGCGTGGTGAGCCTGTTCCTGCAGCGCCGCCCGCCGTCGCCGGTCGGCCCGATCCAGCCCGCCACCGTGCGCGACCAGCAGCGTGTGGCCGATGCGTTCCACCGCATCGGGCTGCTGCCCCAGCCCATCGACGTGGCGCGCATCGTCTGGCATCCCGCCGCCGCGCCACGCACCGTCAATCCTTCCTGAGGCATCTTGTCATGAACATTTTCTGGTTCCTTCCCACGCACGGCGACAGCCGCTACCTCGGCACCGCCGAGGGCGCGCGGCCGGTCGATCTCGGCTACCTGCGGCAGGTGGCGGTGGCGGCCGACCGGCTCGGCTACGAGGGCGTGCTGATCCCGACCGGGCGCTCCTGCGAGGACCCGTGGGTGGTCGCGTCGAGCCTGATCGACGCGACGAGCCGCCTGAAGTTCCTGGTCGCGGTGCGTCCCGGCCTGCACCAGCCGGGGCTGGCGGCGCGCATGGCCGCGACCTTCGACCGGCTCTCGGACGGGCGGCTGCTGGTCAACCTCGTGACCGGCGGCGATCAGGCCGAGCTGGAGGGCGACGGCGTGTTCCTGGGCCATGCCGAGCGCTACGCGCAGTCGGCCGAGTTCCTGCGCATCTGGCGCGAGATCCTCGCGCGCAGCCACGACGGCGAATCGTTCGACTTCGAGGGCGAGCACCTGAGCGTGAAGGGCGCGCGGCTGCTGTTTCCGCCGCAGCAGCGGCCCCATCCGCCGGTGTACTTCGGCGGCTCCTCGGCGGCGGCGCACGCGCTCGCGGCCGAGCAGGTCGACACCTACCTGACCTGGGGTGAGCCGCCCGCCGAGGTCGCGGCCAAGATCGCCGATGTGCGCGAACGGGCGCGTAGGCTGGGTCGCACCGTGACCTTCGGCATCCGGCTGCACGTGATCGTGCGCGAGACCGAGGAGGCGGCCTGGCAAGCCGCCGAGGCACTGATCAGCCGTGTTGACGACGCCACCGTGGCCCGCGCCCAGGCCGCCTTCGCGCGCATGGACTCCGAAGGCCAGCGCCGCATGGCCGCGCTGCACGCCGGCGGCAGCCGTCGCAGCCGGGCCGAGCTGGAAATCGCCCCCAACCTGTGGGCCGGCGTGGGCCTGGTGCGCGGCGGCGCCGGCACGGCGTTGGTGGGGGACGCCAAGACCGTGGCGGCGCGCATCGAGGAGTACGCGGCGCTCGGGCTCGACACCTTCGTGCTGTCGGGCTACCCGCACCTCGAGGAGGCCTACCGCTTCGCCGAGCTGGTGTTCCCGCTGCTGCCGCGCGCCGTGCGGGAGCGCCTGCGCGGCGGCGCGCCGGGCGGGCCGTTCGGCGAGGTCGTCGCCAATCTCGATGCGCCCTCGCGACTCGTGTCGCAAAGCTGAGGCGTCCCGGACCGAAATTGGAGCCCATCCATGACTGAACAAGTGCAAGTGCAACCGCGCCCGCAGATGCCGCCGCTGCCCGCCCGAGTACCGGACCTGCCGGGTGCCTTCGGGCGCTTCGCGTCGGACCTGGCGCGGCGCCTCGTGCCGTGGCTGGTGCCCGTCGGCCTGATCGCGGCCTGGCAGATCGCCTCGTCGCTCGGATGGCTCTCGACGCGCGTGCTGCCCGCGCCGCTCGACGTCGTCAAGGCGGCGTGGACGCTCGCCGCTTCGGGCGAGCTGTGGACGCACGTGAAGATCAGCACCGGCCGGGCGCTGGCGGGGCTGGCCATCGGCGGCGGGCTGGGGCTGGCGCTGGGCCTGCTGACAGGCAGCGTCAGGTTCTTCGAGACGCTGCTGGACACGACCCTGCAGATGGTGCGCAACATCCCCGCGCTCGCGCTCATCCCGCTGGTGATCCTGTGGTTCGGCATCGACGAGACGGCCAAGCTGTTCCTGATCGCGGTGTCGGTGTTCTTCCCGCTGTACCTGAACACCTTCCATGGCATCCGCAACGTCGACCCGGGCCTGGTGGAGATGGCCCGCACCTACGGCCTGTCGCGCTGGCAGCTGTACCGGCACGTGATCCTGCCCGGGGCGCTGACCTCGATCCTGGTCGGCCTGC
>JAQGLP010000239.1 GCA_028292835.1 Variovorax sp. | reverse complement strand
CCGCGCGTAACGGCCCTTGTCAGCGGCGTGCCAGCTTTCCAGTGACGGCGTCGCGGAGCCCAGCACCACGGCGGCGCCTTCGATCATCCCGCGATACACCGCGAGATCGCGTGCCGAATAGCGCGCGCCTTCCTGCTGCTTGTAGCTGGGGTCGTGCTCCTCGTCGACCACGATGAGCTTGAGCCCCGGGATCGACGCGAACACCGCCATGCGCGTGCCCAGCACGATGCGCGCCGCGCCGCCGGTTGCCGCCTGCCTGACGGTACCTAGCGCCGAGCAGGCGGACGCCCTGGCCCGGTTCGATGCCGAGGCCGGGCCTTTCCTGCTGTTCGGCAGCACCGGCAGCGGCAAGACCGAGATCTACCTGCGCGCCGTGGCGTCGCTGCTGGCGCGCGACCCCACCGCCCAGGCGCTGGTGATGGTGCCCGAGATCAATCTGACGCCGCAGCTGGAGGCGCGCTTCAGGGAGCGCTTCGAGCCGCGCTTCGGCGCGGGCGCGGTGGTGTCGCTGCACAGCGGCATGACGAACCCGCAGCGCCTGGCGAGCTGGCTGGCGGCGCACGGCGGCGAGGCGCGCATCGTGCTCGGCACCCGCATGGCCGTCTTCGCCTCGCTGCCGGCGCTCCGGCTGATCGTGGTCGACGAGGAGCACGACCCCAGCTACAAGCAGCAGGAAGGCGCACGCTACTCGGCGCGCGATCTGGCGGTGTGGCGCGGCCAGCGCGAGGGCGCCAAGGTCATCCTCGGCTCGGCCACGCCGTCGCTGGAGAGTTGGCACCACAGCCGTCCGGCCGAGGGCGCCGAGGCGGGCGGACGCTACGCCCGCCTGGCGATGCCCTCGCGCATCGGCGCCGTGGCGCTGCCGACCGTGCGCCTGATCGACATGGCGCAGCAGCCCCCCAAGACGGTGCTCTCGGCCGTGCTGCTCGACGCCATGGGCCAGCGCATTGCGCGCGGCGAGCAAAGCATGGTCTTCCTCAACCGGCGCGGCTATGCGCCGGTGCTGGCCTGCAACGCCTGCGACTGGAAGAGCGAGTGCCCGCACTGCAGCGCCTACCGCGTGTTCCACAAGATCGACCGCACGCTGCGCTGCCACCACTGCGGCTTCGCCGAGCGCGTGCCGCGCGCCTGTCCGGTCTGCGGCAACCCCGACATCGCGCCGGTCGGGCGCGGCACCGAGCGGCTGGAGGAGCACCTGGGCGAACTGTTCGCACCCTTGCGGCGCCCCGACGGCGGCGCGGTGCGCATCGCGCGCATCGACGCCGACAGCACCCGGGCGCAGGGCGCGCTGGAACGCCAGCTCGCGCAGGTCCACGACGGCGAGGTCGATGTGCTGGTCGGCACGCAGATGATCGCCAAGGGGCACGACTTCCGCCGCATCACGCTGGTGGCGGCGGTAAACCCGGACGGCGCCCTGTTCTCCAGCGACTTCCGCGCGCCCGAGCGCCTGTTCAGCCTGCTGATGCAGTCGGCCGGCCGGGCCGGACGCGACGCGGCGTTCCTGGCCTCGCAGGGCTACGCGGCCGAGATGTGGGTGCAGACGCACCACCCGACGCACCCGCTGTTTTCCGCGCTGCGCCGCCACGACTACCCGGCGTTCGCCGCCAGCCAGCTGGTCGAGCGCCGCGCCGCCGCCCTGCCGCCGTTCGCCTTCCAGGCGCTGCTGCGCGCCGACGCGCGCACGCAAGAGGCGGCGCAGGCCTTCCTCAACGCCGCCAGCGCCGCGGCCGACGCGCTCGAAGGGGCCGAGCGGGTCGCCCGCTATCCGGCCGTGCCGCTGGCGATCCAGCGCGTGGCCAACGTCGAGCGGGCCCAGGTGCTGGTCGAAAGCATCTCGCGCGCCGCGCTGCAGCGCTTCCTGCACGGCTGGCAGCCCCTGCTGCACGCGCTGCGGCGCGCGCCCGAGGGCCAGGGCGTGCTGCGCTGGCTGATCGACGTCGATCCGCACGCGATCTGACGACGCTCGGCCCGCCTCGGCTTTGCCTTGCCCGCGCAATTTTTTCCGTCGCCGGCTACATTGGCGACAACCCCTGGAAAAACCATGAACACCATGATCCGGATGCTGATCGCACTGCCGCTGCTGGGAATCACCCTGGCCAGCCCGGCCGCCGAGATCCTGTTCGAGGGCCAGCGCCTGCGGGTCATCGGCACGCTCGACGGCAGCGGCCTGCCGCGCTTCAGCGAGCAACTGGCGAGCGGACGGGCGCACACCGTGGTGTTCGAGGACTCGCGCGGCGGCAGTGCCGAGGTCGCCGAGGACTATGCGCGCGCCATCCATGCCGCTGGCGTCAACACCGAGGTGCGCGGCCAGTGCGCGGCCGCCTGCGTCTACGCCTTCCTGGCTGGCCGGGAACACCGTTTCGGACGCGGGCCTCAGGTCAACAGCCTGCTGATCCCGCTCGGTACCCGGCCGCAGAGCGACGACCTGACGGGCCTGCAGTCGTACGCCGAGGCGCAGAAGGTCGGCATAGAAACCGAGGGCATGGCAAACGGGGAGGCTCCGGGCGCCATGCCGCAGCGGGTGCCGGCGGCCGTCAGGCAGGCTTGGCGGCCCGAGCAGGGCGTGCTCTTCACTTCGAAGCCGACCTTGTTCGGTCGGATCTACACGAGCTACTACTGCGACGGCACACAGGGGCGCGACACCTCAAGGTGCGAGACGCTCAACGGAATCGATCCCTTCCAGCTCGGGCTGCTGACGGGGCAGTAGCGGCCGTCCCTCCGGCGCCGGCTTCAACGCACCCACGTGGCCACCAGCGGAAAACTGAAGAACGCCACCACTGTGGTCCACAGGATGATCCGCGCCACCCGGCCGTTGTCGGCGCCGAAGCGCTCGGCCAGCATCGAGACGTTACTGGCGCTCGGCAGTGCCGCCACCAGCACGATCGCGACCTGCGCCGCGGGCGCGAGCGGCAGGCCGACCGCCACCGCCGCCCGGCTG
>JAQGLP010000233.1 GCA_028292835.1 Variovorax sp. | reverse complement strand
AGGCCTGGAGCGCCGACGGCTTCAAGCGGCTGGCCTGACGCCCGGTCGCGCGAACGACAGCCGGCGCGCCCGGAAAGCGGTTCAATCGGTGGTTGTCGCGACCCTGTACGCAGTCCGCGCCGCGATCCATGCTTCTGCCCCGAACTCGAGACATCCACCAAAGGACGCTATTTCATGATTCAAGACTTCAACGGCAAGACCGCCGTGCTCACCGGTGCCGGCTCGGGCTTCGGCCTCGAATGCGCGCGCATCGGTGCCGCGCGCGGCATGAAGCTGGTGCTGGTCGACGTGCAGCAGGACGCGCTCGACGCCGCCCGCACCGAGATGGAGGCCGCTGGCGCGCAGGTGCTGGCGCAGAAAGTGGACGTGGCCGACGCGGCGCAGATGGAAGCGCTGGCGCAGGCCGTCCAGCAGCGCTTCGGTGCGCCGCATTTCGTCTTCAACAACGCGGGCGTCGGTGCCGGCGGGCTGGTGTGGGAAAACACGGTGGCCGACTGGGAGTGGGTGCTCGGGGTCGACCTGATGGGCGTGGTGCACGGCGTGCGGCTGTTCACGCCCATGATGCTGGAGGCCGCCGCGCAGGACCCGACGTGGCGCGGCCACATCGTCAACACCGCCAGCATGGCCGGGCTGCTGACACCGCCCAACATGGGCATCTACAACGCCGCCAAGGCGGCTGTCGTGAGCCTGACCGAGACGCTCTACCAGGACCTGAAGCTCGTGACCGACCAGGTCGGCGCCAGCCTGCTGTGCCCGTACTTCGTGCCGACCGGCATCACCCGCAGCGAGCGCAACCGCCCCGGTGCACCGGCTGCCGGCGAGATGACCAAGAGCCAGCTGATCGGCCGGGCCATGAGCGACAAGGCCGTCGGCAGCGGCAAGGTGAGTGCCGCCGAGGTGGCGCAGAAAGTGTTCGATGCCATCGCCGCCAACCAGTTCTACGTCTACAGCCACCCGAAGGCGCTGGGCAACGTGAGGAGCCGCATGGAGAACATCGTCGCAGGCACGAACCCGGCCGATCCCTTTCTGGAGCGGCCCGACATCGGCGCTGGATTGCGCGCCGCGCTGCGCGCCGCCTGAAGCCGGGCAGGGCGGGCCGAGCGCGGTCGCCACGGCCCCGCCGCCACCCGGACGCGCCAAGCGATGCCAACGTGTCTGGACGGGAAGTCCGGGACGCGTTAACGTATTTCGTCCCGGCGGCGCGCGACGCTCCCGTCGTGGCCCCGGCCCGGAATGCGCTTCAGGCTCCAAGGAGACCGCCATGGCCTACGTCGATGGATTCGTCGTCCCGGTTCCCAGGAACCAGCTCGACGCCTACCGCGAGGTCTCGACCCGGGCCGGGCGGATCTGGCGCGAGCACGGCGCGCTCGGGTACCGCGAATGCGTGGCCGACGACGTAGAGCCGGGCCATCTCACCTCGTTCCCGCAGAGCGTGATGCTGAAGGAGGACGAGACGGTGGTGCTCGCCTACATCGTCTACGCGTCCCGGGAGCAACGCGACGAGGTCAATGCCAAGGTAATGAGCGACCCGCGCATGGCCGACGTGATGAACCTGAAGAACATGCCGTTCGACGCCAAGCGCATGTTCTTCGGCGGCTTCGAGGTGCTGGTCGATCTGTGAGGCGCCGGACAACCGGAGGCGCGAGATGTCATTTTCGGATCCCATCCAACTGGCCCATCAGTTTCTGGAGGGTCCGGTCGTTCGACCTGCTCTGGTCTGGTGGCGGCTCCACCGGTTTTTGTCGCCGCAGGGGTATCCCGCCTATTTTGGAGTTTTCCCGAGTTTCGCGGCCGCCCGCGCGTGGTTGCCTCACAGTCCGGGCTTCGATCATGGCCCTCTGGCGACCGAATACGTGCAGGTGCGGACCCAGAAGGTGTTCGCCTACGATTACCCGGTCCTGTGGTGGCTGCAGCATGCCTTTCGATGTGGGGCGGCGCATGTCCTCGACATTGGCGGCTCGGTGGGCGTGCACTACTTTGCCTACCGCCGCTACCTCGAGATGCCGCCCGCACTGACGTGGCATGTGGCCGACCTGCCTTCGATAGTGTCGATCGGACGGACGCTGGCCGAACAGCAAGGGATCAGCGCGCTGACCTTCACGGACGACCTGCCGCTGGCCCTCGCCGGAGAGCATGACATATGGATTTCCGCGGGGGCGCTTCAGTACTTCGAGCATGGGCGGCCCAGCGGGCTGCTCGAACGTTGCGCGATGCGGCCGGGGCATCTCGTGTTCAACAAGCTGCCTCTCTACGAGGGCGAGGATTTCGTGACGACGCAAAATATCGGAGAGGGTTGCTACGCGCCCCTGTACGTCTACAACCGGGCTCGCCTGATCCACGACATCGAAGCGCTCGGCTACCGGCTGCGCGACTGCTGGCCCGTGCACGAACGCTCGCTCGATCTGCCCGGCTATCCCGAGCGGTCCTTGCCGAGCTTCAGCGGCCTTTATTTCGACCTGCTCCATCAGATGCCGGGACTAAACAGCTAGGGCGCTTTCACCCTGACCCCAATAGCCGCTGTTGCGAATGTGGTTGCGACATTCATCAGGGCTGAGGACACCCAGCGAACTGGCCGATCCTGCCTGTCGACCGTCGGCCACTACGAGGCCGGCATGAAAGATGCCGTGAACGTCAGCAAGGCCTCGGCAGGGCTGGTCCGCAGGTAATAAGGGATCTCCAATGCACGGCCTGCTCGGCCCGGCGCAGGCGCGGTGCCCGAGCGAGCCGAAAGTGCTTCTCTTCAATCTCTGTCTGACTCTCTTTCTTGTCAGCGAATCGACATGGTCAAATTTCAAAACGCTTTTTTCGCAGGGGCCGCGGCGCTCATGCTCGCAGGCCTAGCCCCTGCGCAACCGGCTGCCGAGAGCGCCGTCGCCTCATCGGCCTCTGCGGAGCTCAGCGATGGCGAGGTCCGCAAGATCGACAAGGACAACAGGAAGCTGACCCTGAAGCACGGACCGCTGAAAAACCTCGACATGCCTGGCATGACGATGGTGTTCCAGGTCAGTGACGCAGCCATGCTCGACAAGGTCCAGGCCGGCGACAAGGTTCGTTTCAGGGCCGAGATGATCGACGGAAAAATGACCGTCACCCGGATCGAGGCGGCGCGGTAGGACGATACAGCGCGGCAGGCAAAATGAAACACCGTGCACACGCACGAGCGAATCGACCGGTGCGCCGAAGAAGCCGCCTGTTGGCGACCGAACCAGGAATCCCATGCTTGCACACAACGGCTTGCCGCCACCGCAGCGCCGCCGCGCGCTGCTTGTCATCATCCTCGGCCTGCTGCTCTCGGTGCTCGACGGCACGGTCGTCAATCTGGCGCTGCCCAGCATCGCGCGCGACCTGCATGCCAGCGCGTCGCAGTCGATCTGGGTCGTCAATGCCTACCAGGTCGCCACGCTGGCGCTGCTGCTGCCGCTGGCCACGCTGGGCGACCTGGTGGGCTACCGGCGGGTTTATCTCACGGGCTTGGCCGTCTTCACGGTGGCGTCGCTCGGCTGTGCGGTCGCCACATCGGTGCCGGCGCTGGCAGCGGCGCGCGCGGTGCAGGGCCTGGGCGCGGCCGGCGTGATGAGCGTCAACGCGGCGCTGGTGCGCCAGATCTTCCCGCAGTCGCTGCTGGGACGCGGCATGGCCATCAACTCGATGGTGGTGGCCACCGCGACCGTCGCGGGGCCGACCGTGGCCGCGCTCATCCTGTCGGTGGCGCCCTGGCCGTGGCTGTTCGCGCTGAACCTGCCGCTGGGCGCGCTCACGCTGGCGCTCGGCGTGCGCGCATTGCCGCAAGACCGGCCGCGCCGTCCCGGGAGCGCCCCGCTCTCGGTCATCGACGTGGTGCTCAACATCCTCATGTTCAGCCTGGTGTTTCTGGGTGTGGACACGCTGGGCACGCGCCACGCCACGCCGGGCGGCACGCCGCTGGCGAGCGGCCTGGCGATCCTGGCGGCGGGCCTGGCCATCGGCGCGGTGTACGTGCGCCGCCAACTGCATCGGCCGCTGCCGCTGTTTCCGCTCGACCTGCTGCGCATCCCGGTGTTCGCGCTGTCGATGTGCACCTCGGTCGCGGCCTTCGGCGCGCAGATGCTGGCCTTCGTCGCGCTGCCGTTCCTGATGCTGGAGCATTTCGGCCGCTCGCCGTTCCAGGCCGGCATGCTGATCACCGCCTGGCCGCTGGCCATCGTGGTGGTGGCGCCGATCGCCGGGCGGCTGATCGGGCGCTACCCGGGCGGCCTGCTCGGGGGCATCGGCCTGGGCGTGATGGCGTTCGGGCTGGCGGCCATGGCGCTGCTGCCGGCGCAGCCGGGCGACGCCGACATCGTCTGGCGGCTGCTGCTGTGCGGGGCGGGCTTCGGGTTGTTCCAGTCGCCCAACAACCACACCATCGTGACCTCGGCACCGGTGGAGCGCAGCGGCGGGGCCAGCGGCATGCTGGGCACGGCGCGGCTCACGGGCCAGACCCTGGGGGCGGTCATCCTGGCGGTGATCTTCAGCCTGTCGAGCCCGCACGACGGGCACGGGCCGTTCGTGGCGCTCGGCCTGGCCGCGGTGCTGGCGGCGGTGGCGGGCCTGTTCAGCGCACTGCGCCTGCACGGCGGCGCGGCGAAGCGTCCATGAGGGTCCGAGGCATTTTCGGCAAAATGAATGTTTCCTGAACTTACTTTCCCTCCATGTTTGAAGTGTCCGATGTCGTCGTGTGCGAAGGGTGCGACGCGGTCTGGCGCAAGCCGCAGCTGCGCCCGCGAGAGGTGGCGCACTGCCCGCGCTGCGCCACCGAACTCGCCCGCCACCCCGGCGCGCAGCGCCAGCGCATCCTGCCGCTCACGGTGGCGAGCCTGATCCTGTTCGCCATCGCCAATCTGTTTCCGATCGTCGAGATCGAGCTGCGCGGCCTGCGCAGCCAGACCACGCTGCTGGGCGCGGTGATCGCGCTCGCGAAAGAGGGCATGTCGGAGGTGGCGCTGCTGGTGCTGGCGACCACGCTGGCGTTTCCGCTGCTGCAGCTGTGCATCCTGCTCTACCTGCTGGTGCCGCTGGCGCGGACGCGCCGCCCACCCGGCTTCTCGACTCTGGTGCGCGCCATGCAGTCGCTGCGGCCGTGGGGGATGATCGAAGTCTTCCTGCTGGGCGTGCTGGTGGCCATCGTCAAGCTCTCCAGCATGGCGAGCGTGGTGCCAGGCACGGCGCTCTGGGCCTTCGTCGGGCTAACGGTGCTGTTGACCTCGGTGCTGTCGTTCGACCCGCGCACTTTTTGGGAGGTGGCGTTCGAGTCGGCCAATGTCGAGGCGCCCGGGGCGGGCCCCACGTCGGCATCCGGGCACGGCGCATGAGGGCAAGGACGCGCGAGGCGGTGCGCTCGGCGCTGCGTTCGGCGCGCGGGACGCTGAGTGCGCCGGCGCCTGCCGCGACCGCCGTGCAGCTCGGCCTGCACCGTTGCCAGCGCTGCGCCACCGTCTGGCAGGACGCGCAGGAGGGCGAGCCGTGCGGGCGCTGCGGCGCGGCCCTGCACCGCCGCAAGCCCGACAGCCTCCGGCGCACCTGGGCGCTGCTGCTCGCGGCGGCCATCCTCTATGTGCCGGCCAACCTGCTGCCGGTCATGATTACCCGCAGCCTGTTCGGAACCCAGCAGGACACCATCCTGAGCGGCATCACCTACTTCTGGGTGTCGGGCGCTTATGGGCTGGCCGTGATCGTCTTCGTGGCGAGCTTCCTGGTGCCGCTGTTCAAGTTAGCGTCGCTGTTCATGCTGGCGACGCTGGCGCAGCGGCGCAGCGACTGGCGCCAGCAGGAGCGTGCGCGGCTCTACCACCTGATCGAGATCATCGGCCGCTGGTCGATGCTCGACGTGTTCGTGGTGTCGCTGCTGACGGGGCTGGTGCGCATCCGCGGCTTCGCCGAAGTCTCGGCCGGCATCGGCATCGCCGCCTTCGGCGCGGTGGTGGTGCTGACCATGCTGGCCTCCCTGAGCTTCGATCCGCGCCTGACCTGGGCCGATGACGGCGGTGCCGTGCCATCGAGCGCGGGCAACACGAAAGAATCCGAATGAGTGAAGAAGAGCAAGCCTCCCTGCCGCCAGCGGCCGACCCGGCGCGGCTGGCAAGGCCGAGCGTGATGCGGCGGCGCGACTGGGTGCCGTCGCTGATCTGGCTGATCCCGATCGTCGCGGCGCTGGTCGGCATCACGCTGGTGACCAAGATCCTGCTCGACCGCGGCCCCGAGATTACGCTGGTGTTCCGCACCGCCGAGGGACTGGAGGCCGGCAAGACGGCGGTGCGCTACAAGGACGTGCAGATCGGCTTGGTGCAGGCCATCAACCTGTCGGAGGACCGCGGCTCGGTGCGTGTCAGGGTCCAGCTGACGAAGGAGGCCAGCAGCTTCACCGCCGCCGACACGCGCTTCTGGGTGGTGCGCCCGAGGCTCGACACCTCGGGCATCTCGGGGCTGGGCACGTTGCTGTCGGGCGCGTACATCGGTGCCGACGCCGGCGTGTCGGAGGAGACGCAGCGCGTGTTCACCGGGCTGGAGATCCCTCCGGTCGTCACGCGCGACGTTTCGGGGCGCCAGTACCTGCTGCGCGCGCAAGACATCGGCTCGCTCGACATCGGCTCGCCGGTGTACTTCCGCCGCCTCAAGGTCGGGCAGGTCGCCTCCTACGAGCTCGACGGCGACGGCCGCGGCGTGACGCTGCGCATTTTCGTCAGCAGCCCCTACGAGAAGTTCATCGGCGTCAACACGCGCTTCTGGCATGCCAGCGGAGTGGACGTGCAGTTGGGCGCGGGCGGCGTCAAGCTGCACACGCAGTCGCTGGCGACGATCCTGCTGGGCGGCGTCGCGTTCCGGGCTCCGGAAGACGAGTCCGGCCCGCAGGCGCAGGACGACACCA